>JBGSXH010000723.1:0-7525 GCA_041751515.1 Cyclobacteriaceae bacterium
CGAAAAACCTGTTAACAATCTCCGGGGCATACCTGTCCTCCAAATTATCCATCCTGAGCCTGGGCAGCCGAAAAGCAAACGAAAGCCCCGATTTGGTAAAAATACGCTGCTGCAGTTTCTCTGTCAGATAAAGCTGACTAATTTGCAGAAAACCGCCAAAAGTTATTCCCGCGGCAACCACACCCACCAAAACCACCCAGGAGGTACTTACCCGGCCACCCAGAATAAAATTGAATAATGCCTGAATTCCCAAAGGCAAAACCAAAGCGACCGCTCCATTCAATACTGCATAAAAATAAATGGCATAAACCACCTTTTTCTCAGCATCCAGTAATCTGAAAAACCGCTTGATCGGCGTTAACGCAGGACCTAATGTACTCATGCTTATTGGATTACTTTTAATACTAATTCTCTAAAAAACGTCACTCTGCTTGCCTCACTGGCAGGCATCTCCGTCATCATGGGCAAATGCGCCGCATAGTATGGCTGCAATAGACTTGCCTCCAGCACAGTCGACACCAATGTCTTGGGGAACCTGTATTCCGGATTGATCGCTTTGATGATCTCGGCAATCCGATGACCAATTCTAAAATAAGATGAGAAAAAACCATTTTCCAAATCGCTTTCTATCGCCTTGGTAAGCATGGCCTTTATCGACTCCTCCACCAGCAGTGCATGCAAAGCTACAGGGTCAATGAACTCATTTTGTCTGCCAATAGGGCCACAAACCAACACTTCAATGGCAATTTCCAGCTGCCGTACAGGGTCAGCAATATTGGCAGTACCCATCACCAGATTCAGCTCCAGATAACGCCAATACCATAAATTGAGAAATAGCAAGAGCTTGTGCTTATTTTCAAAATACCGGTAAATGGCAGGCTCAGTACTTCCTACTGCCACAGCCAGCTTTTTAAAAGTAAAACATTCCAGCCCTTTCTCGGAAATCATGCTGATACTCTTCTCAATAATTTGCCGACCCAAAGCAGAGCTGAAAGGGTCTTTCAGGTAAACGCCATCATTCACATCTACCCGCATCCTGTTAAGAATTTGCTCCATTATCAGAAACTAGCCACAAATTAATTATAGAGCGCAAATATACTGTTTAGTTAGTAATACTAACAAAGCGTTAAGTAAATTAATTTTTTTTAATCATAAGAGAAAAAAGAATGTTTAAAGCTAAAGTTTTGGGCGAAGCCTCCGGCCCAGGCTTTCTCTCCAAATCCTCGCCCGAAGAGACTTTAGCGGCGATTTGCTCCTGAATTTAGCAATTAGCAGTGGCAGTCAAAACCAAGCCCGGCAGCGGGCTGTGGGTTTTCCGTTCAATCCTTTTCGCAGCTATCACCCTCATGTGCAAGTGAAACATACCTTCTACTCACTCAAACATTCCTATGGTATAATTAAGCAAATCCTGTCCGCCTGCTTTCCCGTGGCCGGGAATGACCAGCTCAGCATCAGGATACCGCGCTTTCAGCTTACGCACTGTTGCCGACCAGGCTGCCGTATTGGCATCTTCCAGATTACCCTTTCCCGCACCAGGCTCCTTTATCAGACAGCCTCCAAAAATGGTTTGCGCATGAGGAAAGTATCCGACGATATTATCTAGGGTATGCCCCTCTCCGAAAAATGATGTCAACACTTCTTTACCACCAATTTTGAATACAAATTCATCTTCAAAGCCTTGCTTTGGCATTGTAGCGCTACCACCTTTCTCTGTCAATATATCCAAAGTCTTTTGGTGCGCGAATGAGGGAATATCATGATCATGAAACTCATCCAGCCCACCAATACAATCAGCATGAAAATGTGTGGCCACCACCGCCTTAATGCTCGCATTCAAATTTTCTTTCACGAAGCGGATCAGCTCGCCGGCGGCGGCATCGTCAGTGGGTGAATCGAAAACTACTGCTTCTCCTTCGTTTACTAGCAGCATTCCATTGCAGGGCACCAGCCCAAAGCTTTCTGTCTTCAGGTAGGAAGTATGCAGATAAACCTGCGGTCTCAAAAAGCTGATGCACAGTTTTTCAGTTTCATAAAGTAGCGTATCCGTCTTGTTCACTACAGTCTCCACATCTTTAGCAGCAGTATGTTCATTTTTTTCATCGTTGCTTGAGGTGCTGCAACCCACCATCAACAGTATAAAAAAGCAAAACAAGTAGAAAGCGTTTTTGATCATTTCATTTTGGAGAAAATTTGAGATTTTAATTTCGTGCTGCATAGAGCATGGCGGCGTTACTATGCATGGAAAATTGATAGCTAAGATACATCATTTTGTGGGTAAGCCATACGGTGGTAGCTCATCTGCAGGAAGGATGTAGGCGATTTTCTCAGCCCGGAATGGACTTGCGGGCAATGTGCCAATAGCAAGAGGGAGGCGTAGTTTTCTGTCTGACTTCTAGAAAGAGACATTTAGGTCTAATACTAAAAAAAGTGGCACTCAATAAGATATTGAATGCCACTTCGTTAAATTGAGATACTAACAATAACTATTTTGACAAGTACCAACGCTCAACATCTCTATTGATTTCATTTCCATCGGTAATGCTAAATACAAATTCCTTTCTCGAAAAAGATTCAATTTCGTAATTGGTGGTACCGGAACCTGTTACCAGCGTTAATATCGCATCAGTATTGCTCCACGTAAAGTCGCCTCCAATGAATTCTCCTCCAAAATCTTCTCCAACACCACCCTCTTTAAAATTGATGTTGCCTTGATTTAGCTTTTTTTCTTCCTGAGTCAATTTACCATCTTTAAATTCCTGCTGAACATAGGAATCTAGTTTCCAGGTGCCAATAATCCAGCTTTCGATTTTTACATCATCGTCCTTTTTACAGCTCGAAAAAAGCGTGATGACACTGAGCATCAATAACACAGCAAATAGTTTGTTCTGTTTCATCTTGAATTGGTTTTTGACTATAAATAGAATACGATTACAAGCATACAGGTCGTGCACCTGAGCCTATTTGTTTTATACTAGTACAATCGTATTAGTAACCGGACGTCACAAAATCGACTGGAGTAAAAGACTTTGGTAGTGTAGATATTTGTTTTGCAGGAAGGATGGAGGCGATTGTTTGAGCCCGGGATGGCCTTGCGGGTAGAGGCCTGGCGAGTGCCGAGAGCCTGACGCCGCCGGCTTGTGGGTGGTAATGCGGGTGGCGGGGGCCTGCCCAAATGAAATTGCAATTGTAGCTATTTGGGAAGATGGCATAAATTTCAAATTAATGTCCTGAACTGCAATCTTCGTGTGGGCACACAAAAAAAGGTGGCCCCTATGGTACCACCTCTTCCTTGATTAATCTATGGCAAATACTGCCTTACATCAATATTATTTAAGATCAAATCGCCCTAAATTCATCACTTTATCCCATGCTTTTACGAAGTCTTTGATAAACTTCTGCTGTCCGTCGGCACAGCCATACACTTCCGCATAAGCGCGAAGCTCAGAGTTGGAACCTATGATGAGGTCGACACGAGTGCCTGTCCACTTTTGCTCACCAGTAGTTCGATCGGTACCTGCAAATTCGTAATCAGCCTCTGACGTAGCCTTCCAGGTAGTCCTCATATCAAGAAGGTTCACAAAGAAGTCGTTGCTAAGAGTTTCTGGCTTGTCAGTGAAAATGCCTCGCTGGGACCGGTCAAAATTGGTGTTTAACACCCTCATACCGCCCAGAAGCGCCGTTAATTCGGGCCCTGTCAGCTTCATCAGCTGGGCACGGTCAACGAGCATTGACTCAGCTGAAGCCTTGAGGTGATCGTGATTACCGTAATAGTTTCGGAAACCATCAGCATTCGGCTCCAGAATCGAGAACAATTCCTCGTCAGTTTGTTCCTGAGAAGCATCCGTACGGCCAGGTGTGAAAGGAACCTGTACTTCATTTCCGGCCTTTCGGGCTGCTGCTTCAATAGCGGCGCAACCACCCAACACAATCAGGTCGGCCATTGATACTCTTTTGTTGCCACTCTGTGCCCCATTGAATTTTTCACGGATCTGCTCATAAACATCGAGGACAACTTTGAGCTCACTTGGGTTATTTACCTCCCAGCTTCGCTGCGGTGCCAGGCGAAGGCGTGCACCATTGGTACCGCCTCTTTTATCGGAATCACGATAAGTGGATGCGGAAGCCCAGGCAGTGGTGACAAGCTGCGCAATGCCAAGCTCAGAATTTAAAATCGTCAGTTTAAGTTCGGCAATATCCTGCTCGTTGATAAGTTCATGGTCAATAGCTGGCACCGGATCCTGCCAAAGCAGTTCTTCCTGTGGTACATCTGGCCCTAAATAGCGGTTAATCGGGCCCATGTCGCGGTGGGTCAATTTGAACCAGGCACGGGCAAAAGCGTCAGCGAACTCGTCGGGATTTTCAAGGAAGTGTCTGGAAATTTTTTCATAAGCCGGATCCACGCGCAGGGCGATATCTGTCGTCAGCATAAAAGGCGCATGTTTTACGTTCGGATCGTGGGCATCTGGAATAGTTCCTTCGCCTCCTCCATCTTTCGGCTTCCACTGGTGCGCACCTGCGGGACTTTTGGTGAGCTCCCACTCGAAACCAAACAGGTTTTCAAAGTATTTATTGGTCCACTCTGTAGGATTGGAGGTCCAGGCACCCTCTAAACCACTGGTTATGGTATGTTCGGAATGTCCTTTGCCAAAGCTATTTTTCCAGCCCATGCTCATTTCTTCGATGCTGGCACCAGCCGGCTCTGCACTTATGTGATCGCCGGGATCGGCGGCACCGTGTGTTTTACCAAAGGTATGCCCACCTGCAATTAATGCAACAGTTTCATAGTCGTTCATGGCCATTCGGCCAAAGGTTTCACGGATATGGTGAGCAGATTCAGCTGGATCAGGATTACCATTAGGTCCTTCAGGATTCACGTAAATTAGCCCCATATGCGACGCTCCCAGTGGGCTTTCCAGAACACCACCTTCGTGCCGCTCCTTATTGCCCAGCCACTCGGTTTCTGAGCCCCAATAAATATCTTCTTCTGGCTCCCATACGTCCTCTCGTCCTCCACCAAAGCCAAATGGCTGTAAGCCCATCGACTCCAATGCAACGTTTCCGGTGAGGATCATCAGGTCGGCCCAGGAAATTTTTCTTCCGTACTTCTGTTTGATCGGCCAAAGCAAGAGGCGTGCCTTGTCTAAGTTAGCATTGTCCGGCCAGCTATTGAGCGGGGCAAAGCGCTGTGCACCAGAGCTGGCGCCACCGCGGCCGTCTGCAATACGGTAAGTACCGGCACTGTGCCAGGCCATCCTGATGAAAAGTGGTCCATAGTGGCCGTAATCCGCAGGCCACCAGTCCTGAGAATCGGTCATCAAGTTGTGAAGATCCTGTTTTACAGCTTGCAGATCGAGACTTTTAAACTCTTCTGCATAATTAAAGTCTTCCTCCATAGGATTGGACCGCGAAGAATGCTGGTTAAGTATTTTAAGGTTAAGCATGTTTGGCCACCAGTCACGGTTCGAGTTGCCACTACCCGCTGTGAAACTCGTAGCACCACTTAAGAAAGGGCACTTGCTGGATTCATTGGTATCCCAAACCGGGGTATCGGGGGCGACATGTCTATCTTTGTTATTTTCCATTTTGTTATGCGTAAATGATCATTAAAAAAGTATCCTTGATAATTTGAGTCATAAGTTAATTATTTGCGAGGGTGTTACCAAGTTTTGCCGATTCGAATAATCTATGCATTAATAGACATTATCTATATTATATTTTATCGTATAGATTTTTATATCGATTTCTTCAATGAGCATCTCTTCGTACCACACAGGAAATAATCGCACTTTAAATAGCTAATATTCAGCTTTTTGCCTGAAGCACCAGTAAAAAAAACAGGAAGTGGGGGCCTGTAATTGTCATGACCATCAATAAAATCTGCTGTTTGAATACTGTCATCTTCACCTTTCAATAAAAATTTCAAACAGCTACCTAATCGGATGCCATATTGTCGTTGTATTCTCAAAAATGAAATTTATGATCAAAAAAACGATCGGGAAAAATTAGGCTCTTTGATGGGCTTTTGCCGTAAAGTTTGTGGACTGTAATCAGCAGCGCTGAGCACAAAATTTTATCAAGCACTGACTTTATAGCTAGACAATTTCCATGACGCCTTGCGGAACGATCCGGATCTCAGCACGCGTGCCGCGTATTTTGCCTTGTTCATCCTTATCGGCCCCGATTTCGAACTTGATCAGCGCATCGCTTTGCTGATTATATATCGACAACCTTTCCTGGATAAGTTTCAGCCCTAAGTGTGTACCGTCCGACTTCAATTCATTTTCTTTTTCAGATGAGCCTTTAAATCCTCTGCCATTGTCCAGGACCTCGACACAAAAAGCACCTTCCCTTTCTACAACATTGATTTCCAGCATTTTATTCTTTTTTCTACTGCTGAGTAGTCCATGCTTGATGGCATTTTCAGCCAGTGGCTGAAGAATTTTAGGAGGAACCATTATTTTAGAGACATCAATTCCTGGCGCAATATTGACCGAGAAAGTAAACTCACAATCGAAGCGCAGCTTTTCAATGTCCAGGTAAAGACTGGTGGTCTGCAGTTCCTCTTGTAATGCGATGACCTTTTTTCTATTATTGGTCAGGCTTAACCTGAGCAGGTTGGCAAACGTTTCCAGGTATTTCTTGGCCTGATCATTTTTATTCTGGATGACCAGCCACCGCACAGCATTCATTCCGTTAAAGAGAAAATGCGGGTTCATCTGCGACTCCAAGGACTGCAGTGCCAGCGACTGAATCTTGGTTTCAAACTTACTTTCCAGCAAGCTTACCCTTCGTTCTTCATTTTTCTTCTGTTGCCTGATCAACTGCTGATAAGTTGCTTCCAGTTCATCGTTTACCTCCTGAAGTTTGTCTTTCTGCACGGAGATCTCATCCCTCTGTGATTTAATTTGCTGATACTGCTCCTGTAAAAGGCGGTTTGATTTTCTTTTCGCGCTGATATTTCTGTACTGCATCATGGCAATGGCCACGATGGCCAACAGTCCCAAAAACAATAACAAGAGGACCAGTTTTTGATTTTCCAGCGTTTCCTCCTGGCTGAGTAATTGCGCCTGTTGAAGGTCCTTGTCTTTTTGCAGTAAAGTGATCTGCGACTCCTTCTTTTCAAAAGCAAATCTTTTTTCCAGGGCAGCGATCTGCGTTTCCTGCTCAATAAGTGCCACGCTGTCTTTGTATTGATGAAAAACCTTATAGTGCTTCAAGGCCTCTATCGTTTTGCCTTGCATTTCGTAAACTGCCGAAAGCTGCCGGGCACTTTCCATCAATAATCCTTTGTGATTAATATCTTCAGCCAGGCTTCGGCATTGCTTGTAATAATCCAGCGCTATGGCATATTTGCCTTTTCGCTCGCTAATATTGCCGAGGAGGGACAATAGCTCTGCCTTTTTATGGATGTTTTTCAGAGATATGAATAAATCCAGCGATTTCTGAAAATAAGATTTGGCCCTTTCCAAGTCGTCGCCTTCTTCCAGATAGCAAAGACCAAAGTATTCATAGGTCATTGCCTGGC
>JBGSXH010000724.1:0-4759 GCA_041751515.1 Cyclobacteriaceae bacterium
TTAACGGTTATCAGGTCGAGTTTAATTTTGCCTTGTTTAGGCTGATAGTCAAAAACCAGACTGCTGCCTTTTAAGCCAAGATAGCTTTCAATCTCTTTTTGTATTCTAGCACTTTCTACATGAATATCCGTAGCAGAATCCATTCTTTGTTTAATTGAATGATAAGATAACAAATACGGCATATAGCGCCATAATTTTAAGTTGAAAACTTTTCATATCAGAGAAAAGTTTCATCACTTTGACAAATATAGTTAATGTTAATTAATATAAATTTAATATAGATGGTAAATGTAGAGCATATTGGGATAGCAGTAAAATCATTGGGCTCAGCGACAGCACTTTACGAAAAATTGCTGGGTGTTAAAGCCTACAAAGAAGAAACAGTAGATAGTGAATCAGTGAACACCGCCTTTTTTAAAGTGAACCAGACAAAAATTGAACTATTGGAGGGGACGGGTGATGACAGTGCTATTAGTAAGTTTATTGAAAAGAAGGGAGAAGGGATCCATCACATAGCATTTGAAGTGGAGGACATCACTGCTGAAATGAAAAGATTAACCAGTGAAGGCTTTCAGTTATTAAATGAATTTCCCAAAGAGGGAGCCGATAATAAGCTGGTTTGTTTCGTGCACCCTAAGTCTGCCAATGGGGTATTAGTTGAGATTTGTCAGGAAAAAGAATAGCTACTGGTACTGAATGCTATTGTAGTACTTGTTTTTACGTTTGCCTTCTTTGGTTTTATATTGTGGCTTAGGCCCGCAGGCACTCAGGAATATCACAAACACAATGAATAAACTGACTGATTTCATATAATTATCACTAATTTTGCACGATTATACTCGGACTAAACTCAACGTAGCTCGGTTATATTAACATTGTGCAATTAAGGCACTTCAGCACTGAATAACTGGGTGGTTTAGGGCATAAACTTACCAGGTAGTATTTTCGCATTCAATAAACAATTATCATATCATGCAGAACGAAAAGCGCACCGAACTCCGTGAATTGGGGGAATTTGGCATAATAGAAAGTATACGGAAAAAAACACAGCTGCAGCACCCGAGTTCTGTTCTGGGTATCGGTGACGACGCCGCAGTTATTGACTCTGGTGAGCATTATACCTTGGTTACTACCGACATGCTGTTGGAGGGCATTCACTTTGATTTGTCTTATATGCCCTTGCAGCACCTGGGTTATAAGGCAATCGCTGTGAATGTTTCTGATATTGCCGCAATGAATGGCGTGCCTGCGCAGGTGACAGTAAGTTTAGGTCTTAGCAACAGATTTTCGATTGAAGCAATAAATGCATTATACGAAGGTATTCACGCCGCTTGTGAAAACTTCAAGGTGGATCTTATAGGTGGAGATACTACTTCTTCGGCGTCGGGGTTGGTGATATCGGTAACAGCTATAGGCACAGTTGATAAGACTAAAGTGGCGCGTCGTGACGGTGCCAACGAAGGCGATATCATATGCCTGAGTGGTGATCTTGGTGGTGCCTACCTGGGTCTGCAGGTGCTGGAAAGAGAAAAGCAGGTGTTTAAAGCGAATCCTGCCATGCAACCGAAACTGGGTGATTATGAATATGTGGTTAAAAGGCAGCTGAAGCCTGAAGCAAGAATGGACATCATTCATGAGCTTGCTGAACTCAATATCGTCCCCACTGCTATGATCGATGTTTCCGATGGTTTAGCTTCAGAATTGATGCATTTGTCCAGTCAGTCCAACAAGGGGCTGCGGGTGTATGAAGATAAAATTCCGGTGGCTAAAGATAGCTATGAAGTCGCTATGGAGTTCCAACTCGACCCGTCGACCGCCGCTCTGAATGGCGGAGAAGATTATGAGTTGCTGTTTACCATTACGCAGGAAGACTTTGAAAAACTAAAGCAGCACGAAGACATTTCTACGATCGGTTATGTTACTAAAGCCGATGATGGTGTTCAGATGGCTACCCGGGGCGGACAGCTAATACCCATCAAAGCACAAGGATGGAAGCATTTCTAGCTTGAAGTCAAAGCACCAGGCATTTGCGCCAGGCTATTGCCTGGCGCTATCTATTTAATCTTCGGGATAGGGTATGTACATAAACCGGGCAAAGTCGCCATCAAATACAAAAAGACAGCAAAATTCATCCGGGTTTTTATAATTTTTTTTAAACTCTTCAACTTTTTCTTCATCAATAATTTTGCGTTGAATGAATTCGTCAAGGTAGGTGATTCGGAAATCCCAGCTGAGTGCCACATCACCCCTGCCAATTAACAATTGCCCGATGGCTAAGTCCGTTTTTGTAACCGGGAAGATAGGATAGTCGGAGTAGCCACGGCTACGTACCTGATAAGCAGCATCTTTGAGGGTCTCAGATATTATGGCAAAATCTTTTGTAATCTTACCAAGGTATTTGCCGTCCAGTTCAGGGTCGTTATTCATAGAAGGTTATTTGCTTAATGATGCTGTCAAAATTACTAAAATTTATCAAACAAAATAAGGCCAACCCTGTAGGGTTATAGCCGTTGAATTTAAGTATTCAGTACGTTTATAATATTTTTTCAAGTATATTGTGTTAGTTGTGATTTTATTTTTTGGTCAATAACACTAATGTCTGAGTCAGAGTAAGTTCTGCATTTTTGTAATTTTTATGAAAATTATCATCTACATATTGCCATTTGTTTTTGCATTTTCAGTGCATGCCCAGGATAGGGTGCAATATTCTAAGCTAATTAATCAGGCCTGGCAACTTTATCAGCATGAGGATTATGAGAAAGCGGGTATCAAGTATTCTGAAGCCTTTACTGCCCTTGGTGGGAAAGGCATTTTGAGTGACCGATACAATGCGGCTTGCTCCTATGCCCTTGCCGGAAAGCAGGATTCTGCTTTTGCCCAGTTATTTAAAATTGTATCTAATGGCAGCTATACTAATTATGAACATATCGTCAATGACGAAGAGCTGATATCTTTGCACAGCGATGGCCGCTGGAGGGATATCATGGAATGGGCAAGGCAAAATAAATTTAACGAACAGGCAAAAGCAGATACAGATATTGTAGCCAACCTTGAAAAGATATATGAAGAGAACCGTGCCGCCAGGTTCAAAAGAAATGATATAGTCGCCAATTATGGCTGGAATTCAGAGGAAATGAAAGCCTATCAGAATACGATCAGAGAAAGAGATTCCATGAACATTCTGACAGTAACGGCCATCCTGGAGGAGCATGGCTGGCTTGGTCCTGAAGTGATCGGCAAACAAGGCAATGCTACGCTTTTTAGAGTTATTCAAAGTGCAGACTTAAATACCCAGGAAAAATATTTGCCTTTACTACGGGATGCCGTAAAGCTAGGCAACGCTAACCCGTCAAACCTGGCTGTACTAGAAGACCGCGTCGCGCTGTCTCAAAATAATCGACAGGTCTATGGTAGTCAGATAGGTAAGGATGAAGATACCAATGAGTTTTACATTCTTCCACTGGAAGACCCCGATAATGTCGATAAGCGACGTGCAAAAGTGGGTTTGCCACCCCTTGCCAATTATATTCAAAATTGGAATATGATCTGGGACCTGGAAGAGTACAAAAAGCGGTTGCCAGCCTTGGAAGCGAAGGTGAGTGCTAAAAGATAATGCCCTATAAATTGCTGGATTGAATGTAGGAATACAAATGATCGATATATTCTTGCAAGTATGGATCTAGCCTTTCTTCTCTGACTATTTCCTCTCTCAGATTGTAAAGATCTTGCACATCGTCGAAAAGCGCAGATTGCTCCATGCCAGCGATAATCACTTCAATCATTACTAAAGTTTCTCTACATATTGCTTTACTTTGGAGCTGTGAGAAAGGGGCAGCACTGCTGGCTATGTGGTCCATTAATACATCAATACTGGTATGCTCCAGGATTAACTGCTGCATTTCAGGTCTGACGCTTTGTTTTCTTCTAATGTCTTCAATGTATTGAGCGCATTTTCGAACCTCCTCCTGTTTTTTATCCTGTAAAAGCTTTTTCTTGACTTCTAATAATGCTTCTTGCACTACAATGGCGCTGAATAATAAACTCATCTGTTAAAATTGGGGCGAACCGAATATTTATAGTAATAATGAATTACAAGATAGCTTTTGATCGTGTAAAATCCTTAATATGTCTTAAAATATTTATAGAAGGCAAAATCTATCAGTAGCCCATAACTATTTTCTGATCAATAAAACTACATTTTCTACATGGTGGGTATGTGGGAACATATCTACTGGCTGAATGGCCGCTACCTTGTAAGCAGTGTCTAAGAGGTTAAGGTCGCGTGCCTGCGTGGCTGGGTTACAGCTTACGTACACAATACGTTTTGCCCCAATTTTCAGCAGCATAGCAATGACATCTTCGTGCATTCCTGCCCGGGGAGGATCTGCAATTATTACATCAGGTCGCGCATGGTCATTCAAAAAGCCATCATTCAAGAGGTCTTTAATATCTCCTGCATAAAATTGTGTATTGCCTAAATCATTCAGATTGGCATTCAGCTTCGCATCTTCAATGGCTTCAGGTACGTATTCCATGCCAATGACGTGCTTGGCGTTTTTGGCCACAAAATTGGCGATTGTTCCCGTGCCAGTATATAAATCGTAAACAACCTCATCGCCTGAAATGCTCGCAAATTCCCGCACGACTTTGTACAAAGTATAGGCTTGTTGAGAATTGGTTTGATAAAATGATTTCGGTCCGATTTGAAATTGCAAACCTTCCATGGTTTCAGTGATAAAAGCTTTTCCATGGACATTTT
>JBGSXH010000725.1:0-2736 GCA_041751515.1 Cyclobacteriaceae bacterium
TAGGCCCAGCCGTGGCCAAGGTCGTGGAGGATTATACCCGGGAATCTGGTGTACGAAGCCTGGAACGCAAGTTAGGCGCTATTATCAGAAATGTGGCCAAATCCATTGCCATGGAAGAGGAGTACATTAAAAAGATACAGGTAAAGGACGTAGTAAGAATATTGGGAGCAGAGATTTTCGACAAAGAGTTGTATCAGGACAACGATACACCTGGCGTGGTGACAGGCCTCGCTTGGACACAGGTGGGTGGCGAAATCCTTTTCATAGAATCCAGTCTCAGTCGTGGCAAAGGAAAGCTTACCCTTTCAGGTCAGCTGGGAGATGTTATGAAGGAATCGGCCATGACAGCGCTTTCATATTTGAAAAGTAATGCAGAACGATTGGATATCGACTATCGTGTTTTTGATAATTATGACCTGCATGTGCATGTGCCTGCTGGCGCTGTGCCCAAGGATGGGCCTTCTGCCGGTATCACTATGCTCACTTCCTTAGCTTCCGTCTACACGCAGCGAAAAGTGAAGGAAAAAGTAGCCATGACTGGCGAAATTACCCTAAGGGGAAAGGTGCTGCCAGTGGGTGGCATTAAGGAAAAAATCCTCGCAGCAAAAAGGGCGGGGATTTTAGAGATTATTCTTTGCAAACGCAATCGCAAAGACATTGAGGAGATTGAGCCGGAATATATTAAGGAGCTTAATATTCACTTTGTAGACAAAGTAGAAGAAGTATTGGAGCTGGCTTTGCTAGAGGAAAAGGTGGATAAACCTTTAAATTTCGTGCTGACCAGCGAAAACAATACAGTCAAGAATTAAACCTATTGTGAGCCATCCTTGTTGGTGAGCAAGTACTTAGGTGCATTTTAATATTGAAAATAAAACTAAATGGTAGGAATAGATTTTTTAACACCCAAACAGATAGTCCACGAACTGGATAAATATATTATTGGTCAGAATGATGCGAAGCGTAATGTAGCCATAGCCCTAAGGAACAGGTGGCGCAGGATGAATACGCCTATTGAAATTCAGGGCGATATTGTTCCCAATAATATATTGATGATCGGTGCCACGGGTGTAGGAAAAACTGAAATTGCCAGAAGACTGGCGAAAATTGCAGATGCGCCTTTTACCAAGGTAGAGGCTTCAAAATTCACCGAAGTCGGTTATGTCGGTAGAGATGTGGAATCTATGGTGCGCGACCTGGTAGAGCAGGCTGTTAATCTTGTGAAAGCACAAAAAAAAGAGGAAGTGAAGGAAAGAGCCGGACAAATAGTCGAAGACTTAATCCTTGATGCACTTATTCCTCCCATGAAAGGTAGACCGAAATCTACCGGCAATGGTAACTTTGTCTCTGAGCAAGCCGGACAGCCGGAAGATGATCATGAGCTCAACGAGCGTACCCGCGAGCGTTTTCGTGAGAAAATCAGAAGCGGTGAATTAAATGACCGCAAAATAGAAATTAATGTGCAGCAGTCTGGTGGCGGCGGCATGGGCATGATTGGTGGCGGGATGATGGATGAAGCGTCTATGATGAACTTGCAGGAAATGCTGAATGGCATGATGCCCAAAAAGTCCAAGAAAAGAAAAGTGACGATTGGAGAGGCACAAAAGATATTATTTGAAGACGAAGCATCCAAGCTCATCGACATGGATGAGGTAAAGGAAGAAGCGATCAAAAAAGCCGAGAATACCGGAATTGTTTTTATTGATGAGATTGATAAAATTGCCGGCACCTCCAGAAAAGGTGGTGGCGGAAGCAGTGGGCCGGATGTGAGCCGTGAAGGTGTCCAGCGGGACTTGCTTCCAATAGTTGAAGGTAGTGCAGTGAATACAAAGTATGGCATCATTCATACTGACCATATACTGTTTATTGCTGCAGGTGCATTTCACTTCTCTAAACCATCAGACCTTATTCCTGAGCTACAGGGTCGTTTCCCGATCAGAGTAGAGCTGCAGGATTTAACAAAAGCAGATTTTGAGCAGATACTGAAGGAACCTAAAAATGCGCTTACAAAGCAATATGCTGCATTATTTGCAGCAGAAGAGGTTTCCCTTGACTTTCAGGAGGAAGCTCTGAATGCTTTAGCTGGCCTGGCCTTTGAAATTAATCAGGAAGTGGAAAATATTGGCGCAAGAAGGTTACATACAGTAATGAGCCAGCTACTCAATGAATTTTTGTACGATATTCCCGATAAAATAGGGCCTAATGCAAAAGTGGTAATCACCGAGGAAATGGTGATAAGCAAGCTTTCAGGTATGGTGAAAAACAGAGATTTAAGCGAATTCATCTTGTAAGGAGACTTCAAAACATAAACCAATCATCAAACAAAAGCCGGTTTTCCGGCTTTTGTTGTTATGAAGACACATGTAATTATCACGGGTGCCAGTAAGGGCATAGGGAAAGCAATAGCAACCTATTTTTTAAAGGACGAAGCTGTATTTGTTACAGGAATTTCGCGGTCAAATAGCATTCAACATGATCGATACAGCTTCATAAAAGCAGACCTTTCTCAGATCATCGAAGATTATGATCATTTTTTTAAACTATCTTCCTCAGCGTTCGAACAGGTTATACTGATCAACAATGCAGGAACACTGGGGGAGATGACCAAGGTAGGTAATTTAAAAGCGGACAGCGTTCAGACCCTATATCAGCTAAATTGTATAGCACCTGTTCTGCTCTGCAATGCATTTGTGAAGCAAGTCAAAGAACAAGGGCAAAAAGGATTAATATTCAATATTA
>JBGSXH010000726.1:0-5805 GCA_041751515.1 Cyclobacteriaceae bacterium
CAAAGGGTAATCATACCTAATAAGGAAGTGCTGCAGGGAACAATCATCAATTATTCCAAAACCGGTAAAAGAAGAGTTGACGTGCCTGTAGGGGTTTCTTATGGAGACGATCTCGAAAAGGTGAAGGAGGTAACAATTGCAAGTATCAAGTCATTGCCTTTCTACAATGAGGAAAAAAGTGATGTCTCATTTTATTATGGCGAATTCGACGATTCCTCTATTAACTTTACAGTAAGATTCTGGATTGACTATCCAGGTCAACCTAATATTTTGCAAGCCAAGAGTGACGCCATTATGGCCATTAAGAAGGCATTCGACGAAAATGACATCATGATACCTTTCCCTATAAGAACCTTGGACTTTGGCATTAAAGGAGGAGAGCAGTTACATGAAAATCTGAATAATGTCTCTTTAAAAAATAATTTAAACAAAAGTATCACTAATTAACTTAACCATTTTTCAACTAACCCTAAAGCTATGAAAAGCCTTAATTTTTTCAAAAACACCTTAGTAGTTGGCCTTTGCGCCGGAAGTTTATTTTTATTAAGCAGCTGTGAAAACAACGAGCGGCGCGATGATGCCAGTGACACCAGCACTACAGGCCGTGACACTGAAGCTCCTGCCGACATGGATGACGCAACGTATGAGCGCGAAAAAGATGAACTCGTATCTCGTTTAGAGCAACAGAAAGAACGTATTGATGCGAGAATTGATGAATTAGAAGATCAAAAAAGCAATGTTGAGGGACAAGCTGAAGAGGCTTTAGAGCAAAACATTGAGCGTCTGGAAAATCAAAAAGACAGACTTGATCAGGAAATCACGCAAGTGAAAGCTCATGCTGGTGATGACTGGGCGCAATTTAAATTGAACGTACAGAATACAATGGATGATGCTGGCCGTGAGTTAGATCAGGCAACTGGAAATAATTAATATATAGTACTTATACTATATTCAGCAAAAGAAAGGACGAAGTTTTACTTCGTCCTTTCCATTTTGTAGTGCATTATGCCACATTCGTCAAATTGATCTCCGACCTTCTGAAAGCCATGCTTAGCATAAAGTGGAACTGCTGCCAACTGAGCATGCAAATATAGTTTCTTATCCTGCAATTCCGTGCTTTCAAAAATATCCTTGAGTACAGCCGCGACTAAAGCAGAACCTATCGCTTTACTGCGCATTTCCTTGAGCACAGCAAAGCGCTCCAGCTTAACACCCTTGTCGGTGACACGCCACCTGGCAGTACCACTGGGTCTACGTTCAAAGTAAGCCAGAAAATGGGTAGATGCATCCTCAAATTCATCGTACTCATCGGTGCTAATTACTCCCTGCTCTTCCACAAATACTTTCCGACGGATGATAAATGCTTCTTCCTGTTCGGCCTCGCTGCTTATTTTTACTATATCGATCACAATTTCCTTTAATTACTTGATAGTTTCTTCTTCTCCTGCGTGATGATCATATGCTGCTATAATATCTTTCACGAGTTTATGCCTGACAACATCTACCCCGCTTAAATACACAAAACTAATTCCCTGAATATCTTTTAAGACATGCATTGCCTCAATTAAACCAGAACGTTGGCGCTTCGGCAGGTCGATCTGTGAACGGTCACCATTGATGATCACCTGAGAGCTTTTGCCCATCCGGGTCAAAAACATCTTCAGCTGCATTGTGGTCGTATTTTGTGCCTCATCCAGGAGAATAAAAGCATTCTGAAGTGTCCTGCCCCGCATATACGCTAAGGGAGCAATTTCTATAATACGATTCTCAAGATAGTATTTGAGCTTTTCAGGAGGCACCATGTCATCCAGTGCATCATAAATTGGCCTTAGGTATGGATCGATCTTTTCTTTCAAATCTCCGGGAAGGAAACCCAGGTTTTCCCCCGCCTCCACTGCAGGTCTGGTGATAATAATTTTCTTGACCTCTCTGTTTTTCAGCGCCCTTACAGCCAGTGCTACTGAAATATAAGTTTTACCCGTACCCGCAGGTCCAATAGCAAATACCAGATCATTTTTTAGCGCTGCTGTCACCAATGCTTTCTGATTGGGTGTTTTAGGCTTTATTTTAAACCCTTTTGTACCAAAAACCAGCACATCTTCATGATTGTCTTCAAAAGAAGGTTCATCGTCATCCTTCAAAAAATTTTTGACATTTTCTTCTGTAAGCTTACCATACTTATGATAATGCTCCATCAAGGCATTGAGAATGTCATTGATCTTGAGGATTTCCGGCGTACTGCCTTTAATGCGAATTTCGTTACCTCGGGAAATAATTTTACTTTGTGGGAAAGCAGACGCTATTTCCTGAATATTTTTATTTTCAACACCCAAAAAGTCGATTAACGAGATGTTTTCCAGTGTAATTACCTTTTCTACCAAGCGCGTTTTTTATTTATAGTATTCAAATTTACTTAATCTTAATAATTCATTTAATTTGCACCATCACAAAATTAAAAAAATAATCCATTTCCGTCTATGGCTATCATCACTTTTATATCAGACTTCGGATATAGTGATCATTATGTGGCCGCTGTCAAAGCTAGCATACTATCGGAGAATGCGGCATTAACCATTATAGATATTTCACATGATATAGAACGGTTTAACCTCGCACATGGTTCTCATGTTCTTAATTCTGTTTTTAGAGATTTCCCTAAAGGGACTGTCCATATTGTAGGCGTTGATTCAGTCCATAGCGCTACTCCGGAATACATCGCCTTGAGACTGGAAGACCATTTCTTTATTGGCAGTGACAACGGCCTGTTCGGGCTCATTAGCATAGAAGATGCTCAGGAAGTGGTAAGTCTTTCCCGGAAAATGATCAGCAGTTTTCCTGCTAAAGATATATTTGG
The DNA here is from genome assembly GCA_041751515.1 of Cyclobacteriaceae bacterium. Taxonomy (GTDB): domain Bacteria; phylum Bacteroidota; class Bacteroidia; order Cytophagales; family Cyclobacteriaceae; genus JBGSXH01. The sequence goes on from JBGSXH010000726.1 coordinate 2,855, forward strand.
ACCTGCCGCTGCTGCACTGGCCACTGGTAAACAGCTCAAAGACGTTGGCACCCCGCGCGATCACTATTATCGCATGCTGGGACGGCAATTACGCGCTACTAAAAAGCAGATAAGCGGCCATGTACTGCACATCGACCATTACGGCAATCTGATTACGAACATCGACAGAAACGTGTTTGAAATCCTTAATAAATCAAATAGCTTCACGGTAATGTTCGGCAGAGAACGCATTCAACAATTGCACGAAAGCTATAATTGTGCTGAAAATGGTGATTGCCTTGTATTTTTCAATAATGCCGGCTTACTGGAGATAGGGATCAACAAAGGCAGTGCCGCCCAACTATTAGGTTTGCAATACGACAGTCCGGTTAACATAATCTTTCATCATGATGCATAATAATGCCCTGATTCGGGTGGTAAGAATGACTTTTCTACCGGAAAACACCGCAACTTTTCTGCAGCTCTTCGAGCGCTCAAAGGATAAAATCCGCAACTTTCCTGGTTGCGAGCATTTGGAGCTTTGGCAGGATGAAAGCAATCCAAATGTATGGATGACTTATAGCTATTGGCAGGACGAAAAAGCCTTAAATAACTATAGGAATTCAGCACTATTCGCCAGCGTTTGGAAAGCCACAAAAGCGTTGTTTGCTGCCAAACCGTACGCATTTTCATCTCGACATAAAATAACGGTATAAATGCATTGCAGCGTTTGGATAATAAAATAAGCCATTGTATGTTTGCATCCCAATTCAACGAAAATGCCCAGATGGCGGAATTGGTAGACGCGTTGGTCTCAAACACCAATGATTGCAAGATCGTGCCGGTTCGACCCCGGCTCTGGGTACAAAAAAAGCCTGTAAGTCGTTGATTTACAGGCTTTTTTGTTTTTCTTGTGGCAAAAACAAGGACAAAATGATGGCACTTTTCCTCTCATAGCATTCACGGTCATCAGCTAACTTTAAGCTCCCTCCAAAAACTCCCTAAAAGCCTTCGTATTAAAATTACTGATCCCTTCTTTGTAAAAGACGATCTCCCCTGCAGGATTGACTACCAGCGTTGTGGGAATGGACTGGCTTTGCAAATTTTCATTGAGGCCATAAGCGGCATGAAAGACGGGAAAAGTAAATGCTTTGTTATCTACAAACTTCATGCTCTTGCTAAAATCATCGTCCAGGGCAATCATCAAAAATTCAATGTTGTCCTTGGCTTGCACCTGTTCATAAAGCGACTGTATATTGGGCATTTCAGCCCTGCAAGGTGGGCACCAGGTCGCCCATAGGTTGATGAAAAGTGTCTTACCTCGAAAACTTTCCAGCTGCACCACTTTGCCATCGAGGTCGATAAATCGCCCTTGAAAATTAAAGTCTTTCCTGTTTTCATCAACAAGTTGTTCATTTTTAACATTCGCATCCCTAATGCCGGTGTAAAGCAGCAATGAATGTAAACCTCCTACGATCGGAGTCATCAAGCCGGTAAAATACAATACACCAAAAAGCACTAAGGTAGAGCCCCAGCTCTTTAATTCCTTTTTCCAGTTCATAACCACGTTAATCAATTCATTGAATAGAACAGGCAAAGCTACACAAGACAGCTTGAATCACTTTCCTTTCTATTGTCTAATTTATATCTTGCCAATTGTTTTACACTAAACAGGACAATCATCCATAAATTCATATGAAGCATATAATACACCTATTATCATTTGTTTTGCTAGTCGCATGCAATGCCGGAGCTGAAAAAGAAAACAATGTTTTAAGCGACTTTATGAACGATCATGACGAAGCAATTTCAGCACATTTTGAAGCCGAAAAGGTCGAAGGCTTTAATAATGGTGAATCACGCAAAGCCACTTTTAAGATTCATGAAAGTGATAAATTTAGCAATATTGCACCCAATAGCTTCAACAGGGATATGTTTGCTATTGAAGCCAGCATGCACCTCGATGCCCTATTGAAAGCCAGACAGCAGCAGTTTGATACTATTCAGGTCAGTTTTTACCAAAATGACAGTCTCATGTTCGATTATTATATGAAAAGTGAAATGTAATCTGCCAAAAATATTTTATTGAAGCAATAATACCGCCATCGCCTCTTTCTCACGGAAATCCAATGAAAATGTTATATTTGCAAAATGCACAGCAAAGATTTTCCACTATTATCCCAACTAGGCAATTCAGCGAGAGAAATTAACTTCGTATACGATCCTGCAGCGCATCACATTCTGCATATCAGTGGAGGTGTTGAGAAATTGTTGAAAAAGCAGCCTGAAAAGGGAGATGCATTAATCGCTCAGATTGAAGGGATGATTTTTAAGGAGGATCTGGCTTATGTAAAGGAGCAATTAAAGGCACTGTCTCCCCGGGAAACTTTTATCTCCCTGGAGTTCAGGATCACTAGTTTTGACAAAAGCCTGAGATGGGTATATGGCAAAGCATATTATATCAAGGATGAGGCAGGCAAACCAGTAATTTTAGGATTTGTTGAGGACATCAATGAAAGAAAGGAGTACGAATTGAGCCTTTACAATATTAAAGAGCGAAAGGATACCGTACTGCAAATACTAGGTCATGATTTACGGGCTCCGCTTTCTACGATAAGCATGTCTGCCGACCTGCTAGGCAAAGCCACTGCAAAGCATAATGATGATAAAGTACAGCGTTTCACTGAAATTATCAATACGACCAGCCAGAATGCGATGAACCTCATCCAGAACATTCTGGAAAAAGAGTATTTACAGGCAGAAAATGTAAGCCTTAAAAAAATAAGGGTAGAGTTGATTAGCAGAATCGCCAATCAGATCGACACCTATAAAATCAATGACCAGGAGAAGCAATTTAGCGTCACTCATTCTCATGATACCATTTATGCGAACATTGATGTCGTGAAATTCATGCTTGTCGTAGAAAATATCTTGTCTAATGCTTACAAATTTACAGCTCCGAGTGGTCATAT
>JBGSXH010000727.1:0-1828 GCA_041751515.1 Cyclobacteriaceae bacterium
AAGTGGTTGTACCATACCGAAGGAGGAGATAAACAACATCATTATTATATCATCAGACCAGCCAGAAGTGCAGAAGGCAATGCCAGAGGAGTGGCAGGAACCTTCGAGCTCGATCACCAAGGGAATATTACAGCATTTAAAGAAATATTGAATACACCCGTATTAAAGGAAGATTCTTTAAAAGTAATTGGGAAAGAGATATTTGACCACCTCATTCGAAAAGAGGTGGATCCTGTTCTGGAAAACAGACATTATACGGCATTTCCTGATGATAGGGTATGGTATGATGAAAGCATCCATGAATGGTCTTATCATCAAAAACCATGAATACAAAAGAAAAGCGGCTTATGGTCGCTTTTTTTGTTTAACATTTACCATATTAAGGTGTTGAATCTTTATCTGAGGATGTTATTCATACTATGATTTTATGATAAATACAGTTTTAATTACAGGAGGCACCGGCCTTGTAGGTAGCAGAATTACAAAAATGTTACTGGAAGAAGGATATGAGGTGGCGCACCTGAGCAGGTCGGCGAAAGGCGACGAAAAAGTAAAGACCTATACCTGGGACATTAAAAAACAGCAGATAGATATTGAAGCCATTCGTTGGGCCGATGCCATTATCCACCTGGCGGGCGCAGGTGTAGCCGACAAACGCTGGACAGCTGAGCAAAAGGAAATCATTCTAAAAAGTAGAACGGAATCTTCAAAGCTTTTATACAATACGTTAAGAAAGGAAAATAAAAAACTTGTAGCCTTCGTCTCTGCCAGCGCCATTGGCTACTATGGAACGGATACAGGCGAGCTTCCGTTGACCGAAAAAAGTGCCAAAGGAGCTGGTTTTTTGGCCGAAGTAGTTGATGCCTGGGAAATGGAAGTGGCAAAGATACAGGAACTGGATATTCCCACAGCAATGTTGAGGATAGGAGTTGTATTAAGTGCCAACGGTGGCGCCCTCAAAAAGATGATGGAGCCCATGAAGCTTGGAGCAGGGGCACCTCTGGGTTCCGGCAAACAAATCATGAGTTGGATACATGTTGATGACCTGGCGGCATTGTTTATATTTGCCTTGGAAAACCAATTAAAAGGGGTATTTAATGCAGTGGGACCACATTCCGCTAGAAATGAAGAGCTTACCAAGCTACTGGCTAAAGTAATGAATAAGCCATTGCTATTGCCCAGTGTCCCGAAATTTGCTTTAAAGTTGATGCTTGGAGAAATGGCCCAGGTAGTTCTTGGGAGCAACTATGTAAGTAGTGAGAAAATCCAAAGCAGCGGATTCAATTATCAATATCCGGAACTTTATCCGGCATTGGAACATTTAATCACACAGAAAATATAATTTCGACTCCCTATCTTACATCATGCTGTTTGCCAGTGAGTTCACCTTGGCAATATGAGCACTTTGCCCTACATTTGCCACTAACTAGTATATTTTGAGCCTTGTATTGTAGCGATATCACTGGCTGAATACCATTGTCCTGCCGCCTTTAGTTTTTATAAATTGGGTGGCATGTTTTAATATAGCATTATGAAAAACGAAGAAAAAAATTTAGAAGAAGTACATAAGTCTGCAATATCGCACGACGAAATTAATGACGACGAACATAAGATCATCAGAGCGTTTAAAGACCGCGACTGGAATGAAATCAAAAGCTCAGACTCCTGGGCGATATTCAAACTTATGGCCGAGTTTGTAGAAGGCTTTGAAAAACTGGCTAAAATTGGGCCATGTGTTTCTATCTTTGGTTCTGCCCGCACCCTGGAGAACCATGAATACTACAAAATGGCAGAAGAAATCGCTGCAAAGCTGGTCAGACACGGTTAT
>JBGSXH010000728.1:0-3120 GCA_041751515.1 Cyclobacteriaceae bacterium
GTTATCGTAACTGATGCTGCAGGTTGTACCCTCAATCCTGGTGACATTCCTGTGGACGGTGTGGCTGACTTCGATTTTGATCTTGTCGCAAATCCTATCACTGACTGTGAAGGTGGTGTAGGCAGTATTGAAGTAGCCGTAATGGGAAGTGGTAATTTTGAATACCGTTTGGAAAGCGGTAGTTACCAAGCTTCACCAATATTTGAAAATCTGGCTGCAGGAAGCTATTTCGTCACCGTCAGGAATGATGAAGGTTGTACGGTTTCCAAATCAGCGGCAATTATCGATCAGGGGCAATTGAGCTTTACTGAAATAGTCAATGACGTACAATCCCTCTGCGGTCGTGATGGAAGCGTGGTATTAAATATTAGTGGCGGTAGCGGCAACTATAGCGTATATGATGAAAACTCTGAAGAGTACACGACAGGGGAAGGGCAGGACGTAACAGTTTATACCGGTTCAGACAGAACGTTATCCTTCTTCATTATTGATAATGTAACAGGATGTACTCTGGAAAGTGTCGTTACAGTGGCACCTTTCGAGCCGGAAGTACTTCCATCCATTAGTAACCCCTCAACATGTGGCGCAGAGGATGGTGCCATAGAAATTGTGGAAATACCAGGCGCTACTCGTTACGATTGGGAATTCCCTGATGGGAGTGTGGTGTCCACTACTACGCCAAATATTGAAGGCTTAGGTGCTGGTATTTATCAACTGAGATTAGCGAATGAAGATGCTTTCTGTGAATTGAATACAGCTACAGTCATAGAACTAGTCGCTGGCGCTGACTTTAATATCAACTTAGCATCCGGACCCACGCATCAGACTGATTGCGAGAATCCTGATGGTGCCATCCGTGTAGAAGGCAGCGATATTAACGGGAACTTTCAATACATTTGGACCAATTCAGCAGGAGAAACCGTTTCCACTACCGACAGGGCTAATAACCTGGAAGCTGGTGACTATACCGTCGTGGTCAATCGTGTAGGTGAAAGTTGTTCTGTAACCGAAACCTTTACGATAGAAGGCCCCGCCGGCGGTTGTTCAGATGAAACAGATCCTACAGACCCAACTGACCCTACAGATCCGACCGAGCCAACGGCGCCTGAAGATTGTGGTGTATTTACCATAAGGGCAACCGATGTATTCAGACCCACCTGTGGAGATAATAATGGGGGTATGACCATAGAAGTTTCAGGTGGTGTTGGGCCATATCGTTACCGATTGGAAGATGCCAATGGACCGAAGGAAAGTGTCAATAATCCAGCTTTTGTTGATTTACCTTCAGGTCGCTACAATATTACTGTCACTGATAGTCAAGGCCAGGAATGTGCCTGGGAGTATACATTAGATGAAAGAAGAACAATCATTGCCGAATTATACGATGTGGAAGGTGCATCGTGCAATGGTACTGACTCCGGAAGGGCAAAACTTTCAGCACAGAACTTTACAGGTGGTACTGTGCAGTATTCTTTCGATGATGCTGCTACCTGGTTCACAATTACCCCGGGGAATGTCATTACAAATTTACCAGTCGGCGAGTATGTTATGCTGGTAAGGGATAATGAAGACGATAGCTGTAACCCTGATGCGGTAAGCGTAAGCATGTTCAATGCATTTGATGTCATAGAAATAGTCACAACCATTACTGAGGCCAGCTGCAATGATGACGATGGCAGTTTGTTGATATCGTCCATCACCGGCGGCAAGGCACCTTTCGAGATCAAATTAAACAACAGTGACTACCAAATTTTTGATGAGGACAATGGCATTACATTCGCCAACTTGCCAAGGGGTTTAAAAATGATCACTGTCAAGGATGCTAATGGTTGCGAAAAGGTATTTGAAGAAAATATCTCGAGTCCTAGCCAGGTAATTGCCAGAGTGACGGATAATATCGCACCAAGCTGCCAGGACAATGGACAGAACGGGTATATCAGGTTTGAAGTTGATCTGGATGCAAGTCAGGCCTCACCGCCATTTCAGTTTGGTATTAGCAAAGAAATGAATCCGGAAGGACTGGTAATGCACAATTTGCCTTCGAGAAACGGTCTGTATTTTCAAGAGATCGACACGCTGTCACAAGGCAGGTATTTTATCTATGTAACAAGCTCAGAAAGTAGTTGCCCTACACAGCTCCCTGTCAATATTAGCGGCGGTGCTATACCTTTGAACTTTGATATTGCTGATGTTTCTTCCATCGCCTGTTTCGGAGAGTTAGGTAGCGTCACTATTAATAATATCAGCAGAGAAGCCGGAAGGCCCTTCACGGTGAACCTTTACAAAACAGGCAGCAGTGAGGTGATTTACAGTAAAACGCTGACCACATTGCCAGGCTCTGGATTTGTGATTGACGAGGATGAGTTTGAATTAATAAAAGGTAGCTACCAGTTGCAGATCGAACAGGAGCAAAGCGCCTGCGGTACGGTTATCTACTCAGGTTATCAGGAGCTTACAATCAGTGAGCCACAAAGGGCTTTAGCAGCGAAGATCACTAATAAAGTAGCTTCTTTACCTGAGCGTGCAACAGGATTGGTGAGTATTGGTGAGGTGAATGGAGGTAGTGGTACTTATGAAGTAGCGATCAGAATGGTAGAATCCAGGTTCCCGAACCAGCAAAGTCATGGCGACTGGACTCCGGTGGTACAGAATCCGAATTCCTTAGAATTTGGCTATACATTTGAAGAATTATTCGCTGGTGACTATGAAGTGATGGTCATGGATGATAATGGATGCTCGCTGACATTTGAAATAACTTTAGAGCATAATACAGATGTCTTTATACCAAATCTTTTCACCCCGAACGGAGATAACATTAACGATACTTTCTTCATCCGTAACCTGCCGGATACCGGAGGAAGACTGATCATTACCAATAGATGGGGGAAAATGGTGTATAAAACTGATAGTTATCAAAATGACTGGGAGGGTGTAGGACTGCCAGATGGCGTTTACTACTACAGCTTTACCATTCAGGGAGGCAATCAGTTCAACGGTTGGGTTGAAATCTGGAGAGCAAGCCGCATCCCTAATTAGTAAATGCATAGCATGAATACAAAAGAGAGACCGGGAAGCTGGTCTCTCTTTTGTCTTTTTGGACCAACAGTATATAAAGTGAGC
>JBGSXH010000729.1:0-1869 GCA_041751515.1 Cyclobacteriaceae bacterium
CCACCTGATTGTAGTCATTTACTTTTAGCCGACCTCCGGGCCCAAAAGCTTCAGGGCTAATTCCCAAAATGCCCTGACCTTTTACTCCGGCAGCCCATATGACTGACCGTGTGATAATGTCACTAATGGAATCAAACTTTGCCGTGAAGCCATCGTAAGAAGTGAGCTGGCAATTTAAATGTACCGTTACTCCAAGATCCTGTAGGTATTTGAGTGCTTTTTCGGATGACTTCTCGGACATTCCGCTAAGCAATCGGGATGAGGCCTCCACCAAATGGATGTCCATATCCTTCATATCCAGTTCCCGGTAGTCATACGGGAAAACGTGCTTTTTCAACTCAGCAAGAGCCCCCGCCACCTCTACTCCGGTAGGTCCGCCACCCACAATCACATGATCGATGTAGCTGTTCATGGTTATCGGGTCTTCCTCCAGAAGTGCCAGCTCAAAATGCTTGATCAGCCGGTTGCGGAGCACAATGGCATCTTCAATCGTCTTTAGAGGGAGCGTATTTTCCTCCAAACTTTTCTGACCGAAATAATTGGTAGTAGACCCGGTAGCAATGACCAAGTAATCGTACTTTACCGAGCCTATTGAGGTCTCTATCCGATTTTCCTCGGGAATAATCTGGGTAACCTCTGCCAGGCGAAAATAAAAGTCTTTGTTGGCGTGAAACTTCTTCCTGAATGGGTAAACGATGGAGTTGGTCTGAAGGGCAGAAGTGGCAACCTGATATAGCAACGGCTGAAAAGTATGATGATTGTACTTGTCGAAAAGAACCACTTGGGCTTTGCTGCCCAGCGTATTTTTAACCACTTCCAATCCTCCAAACCCTCCTCCTACCACAACTATCCTTGGCTTTCCAAGATCCTCAATCCTGGTTCTGTCGGTGACTAATTTTGGCATATCGTTTTATTAATTTCGTATTTGGTGTTTTCTGACTTACCTTCTATTGAGACGAACAGTCTTGCAAAGGTAACAGGTGAATCGAATCTATTTTTTTTAGAAATACCCTTAAATTGAGACACCCCCAATATAAACTATTTATTGATTAATCTGTTTATGTTACCTATCATTCATACGCGTATGGTGACTTTTTAAATCTTCTTCTGTAGTCACTTTCTGTCTAACATTTACTTTCTTCCCATAGTCTGGTTTTTCATTTATTATTGTGCCGCCATTCCATTGAATTGCTGGCAATATTTTATACAAATACATCATGTAAGGTCCATTGGCAGCTCCAAGAAGGAAAGGCGGCTTTAATTAGAAAACCAAAATATAACAAACAACATAAACAATGACAATATTTCTAATTAGTTCATTAACCGCTATCATAGTTTCATTTCTTTGCTCATTAACAGAAGCAGTGCTTCTGAGTATAAATAGCGTAAAAATCGAAACAGACAAACAAAAAGGTCTTAATTATGCTATTATTCTCGATAAGCTAAAAGGAAATATTAACAGACCAATTGCTGCAATATTAATTTTGAATACCGTGGCCCATACTGGTGGAGCTACAGTCGCAGGAAATGCATTTGACGAAATTTATGGCGATGAGTGGATTTGGCTATTTTCAGTTGTTTTTACTATTGTTATCTTATTCGGAACAGAAATCCTTCCTAAAGTCATTGGGGTTTCGCAATCAGAAAAATTAGCGAAATACATTGCTCTTCCCCTAGATATTACAATTAAAGCACTTTATCCTTTTATTTATCTAACAGACCTTTTTAATAAATTGATTATAAAAAAGAAGGATAAAACCGCTAAATATTCCTTAGAAGACATTCAAACAATTGCCAAAGTTGCTCAAGTCGAAAATATTATCAATAAAGACCAAGTAGATATCATTATCAAAACTTCGAATTTGAAAA
>JBGSXH010000730.1:0-2393 GCA_041751515.1 Cyclobacteriaceae bacterium
GCTATTCCCGACTTGCTATTTGATCATGAAAACATCATCCATAAAGCAAGGCTGGCGCTGCAAAAGCAGCTCAGCTGGCAACCGGTGGGTTATAAACTGCTGCCGGAATTGTTCACTATGCCAGAGTTGCAGAGGTTGTATGAAGCCATATTGAACCGCAGTATCGATCCACGTAATTTTCAGAAGAAGATGATGAGTCTGGGTATTTTGGAGCGTACTGGCGAAAAACGAAAAGGGGTAGCGCATAAAGCGCCTTACTTATTTAAATTTATTCCCGAGAAATACACAGCATTATTGGCCGAAGGCTACCTGACGTTTCGATGAAGCTGGGTACATCTTTCTAAAGCTAATCTATACACCTATAATTGATCATGTGCCATGCAAAAGTTAAATATATTAGTCCTGATAATAGTTCTTTTATCGGGTTTGTCCTCCACCTGGGCTCAAGAAAAAAGTCAGTTACAGGTAAATACCAGAAATGGCATGATTGAAGGGTTAATGTCGGATAAATCCGTGCGCATGTTCAGAGGGATACCTTTTGCAGCACCGCCTGTAGGAGTGTTGCGATGGCAGCCACCACAACCGGCCGCCAACTGGGAAGGCATCCGCGAGGCGAAGAAATTTGCTCCCCGGGCCATGCAACAGCCGGTTTTTGGAGACATGAACTTTCGCTCCGATGGCATGAGTGAAGACTGTCTTTATCTGAATGTTTGGGCACCTGAAACAAAGAATGACACCAAATTGCCAGTTTTAGTCTATTTCTATGGTGGAGGCTTTATAGCCGGAGATGGTTCTGAGCCCCGTTATGACGGAGAAAGCATGGCGACCCAGGGCATAGTCTCCGTTACCGTCAACTACCGTTTAGGCATCTTTGGCTTTTTTGCTCACCCAGGATTAAAAGCGGAAAATGAGCATCAGGCAGCGGGTAATTATGGTTTAATGGATCAGGCAGCTGCTTTGCAATGGGTGAAAGATAATATAGCAGGTTTTGGAGGAGACCCAGACAAAATTACCATTGCCGGCGAATCTGCAGGTTCTTATTCGGTGAGTGCGCAGATGGCATCACCATTAGCAAAAGATTTATTTGCGGCTGCCATTGCCGAAAGTGGCTCATTATTGGGTATGGAGCCTTTAAAAACTTTGGCGACAGCCGGGGGCGACATTTGGCCAAATGTTGAATAAGGCAGATGTAACAGCATTGCGCCAGGTGGATGCTGAAACCTTGCTCAAGGAGGCTGGCAAACCCGAGTCTCCAAGGTTTTGGCCTATTGTGGATGGCCTGTTCTTTCAGAAATCACCCATTGGTACCTTTAAAGCCGGAGAACAGGCCCGGGTGCCTTTGCTGGCTGGCTGGAATTCACAGGAGATGACTCTGCCGTTTTTGATGGGAGACCAAGCGCCAACGCCGGAGAATTATAAGCAAATGTTGGAAGCCCGCTTTGGAGCAACTGCCCAGGAAATATTAAAATTGTACCCTGGTGACGATGCGGCTGCTGTAGAGGCTTCTGGTAATGCGCTGGCCGGCGATTTGTTCATCGGCTATAGTACATGGAAAATGATTGATGTGCCTGCCAACAAAACGCAGGCTCCCGTATTCCGATATTTTTATGCGCACCCCCGTCCTCCAATGGTAGCTGAGATGGGGAATGCAAGGGCTGGGCTGGCCGGTGGCGTTGTGCACAGCGATGCGGATGAGCAGGAGTTGGAAAATGCTGCGACGACTGTTGGCGCTGTGCATTCGGCAGAAATAGAATACGCCTTAGGCAACTTGGAGAACAATAAAGTATTCGATTGGAACGAGGCCGATTTTAAGGTGAGTAGCATCTTGCAAACCTATTTTGTCAACTTTATAAAAAATCACAACCCCAATGGAGCATCAGTGCCGGAATGGCCGGAATTTCAAAAAACTAATATGGTGATGGAGATAAAGCCTGAAACGGAAGCCATCGAGGAGCAAACCCGGCAACGCTACCTACTGCTTGATAAGATTGCTGCGGAAAATTAGTTACAGTCAGTCGTGGAGTATTTTGCAGATAATTTATTTAGTTATAGCAAACTGGAACATTTTTACTTAAAAACCATTTTAAGTAATGCATGAAAAATGACCAATCTGAAAATGGCCAGCACCAATCGCGCTGGCCATTATATTTATCGGGCTTATTAATTATAGTCCTTATACTAGTATACTTTTTTTTTCCTGAGGTACAATCCTTTTTCCAGGAAGCCTGGCAGGTATTGTCGAGCGGAGATGAAAATCGTATTTCACAATGGATAGAAAAATTTGGCTGGTGGGGGCCTTTTATTATTGTGCTTGCCATGATTGCACAAATGTTTCTTATTGTGGTGCCCTCAGTACTGCTAATGGTGGTGGCCGTTATTGCCTACGGACCTAT
>JBGSXH010000731.1:0-2656 GCA_041751515.1 Cyclobacteriaceae bacterium
CTCCATCGAAACGAATGCTTTGCTACAGTAAAAACATAAATCAGACATGGCCTTACACCTGATATGTTTTCCATTTGCCTAATGTGAATAGCCATAAAGTAAAAATACCTACAGCTGTTTCCGAAGCAAAAACTGCCCAAAAAACGCCAGAGTGCTCCCAGTTTAGATAAATGGCCAGGTAGTAGGCGAGCGGTATTTGAATCATCCAGAAAAATACGACATTAATGAGCGTAGGAGTTCTCGTGTCTCCCGCACCATTGAACACCGAAGTGGATACCATCCACCAACCATAGACAAAATAGGAATAGGAGAGTATTTTCAACCATTCTGCCCCAATAGCGATCACCCGGGCCTCAGCTGTAAATATTTGCATTAACGCTGTATTGAAGAAGAAATAAATACAGGACACCCCCACTAAAAATACCATATTATAGATGCCAATTTTCCATACCGAGGAAGCAGCGCGATCTGGCTGTTTTGCCCCCAGGTTCTGCCCTACCAAAGTGGCAGCGGCATTGGCAAGGCCAAAGGCAGGCATCATCGTAAACATCATAATGCGCATGGCGATGGTAGCTCCTGCCACCGCTTCACTGCCAACATCTGCCAGTATGCGCATCAGGAAAATCCAGGAAGTCATAGCGACAATCATTTGCCCTATTCCGCCCAAAGAGGTCCTGAAAATATTCATCAACGATTGCATATGCAGGTAAAAATGCGAACGCTTAATTCCAAGATGTTTGCTTCCTTTAAAAAGCACCCAAAACTGCAACAAGACGCCCACGCCCCTGCCTATTGTCGTGGCTATGGCAGCACCTTCAATGCCCATAGAAGGGAAAGGCCCCCAGCCAAATATCAACAGGGGGTCAAGTATGATATTAATACCATTGGAAAGCAGGAGCACTTTCATAGCAATGGCAGCATCACCTGCTCCTCTGAAAACCGCATTGATGACAAAGAGCAACATAATTACCGCATTCCCTCCGAGCATCCATTGTGTATAGCGATAGCCATATTGCAGCGTCCAGGCATCTGCGCCCATCAGCGTCAGCAGTTCCCTTGCATAAAACAAACCTGCGATAGCAAAAGGAACCGATGCTAATACTGCCAGAAAAACGGATTGCACAGCGGCGGTACCTGCATCTTCGGTACTTTTCTCGCCCACTCTACGGGCAATAACGGCTGTCACTGCCATGGCCAGCCCCATGCCTATGGAATAAAGTAAAAATAAATATGTTTCTGTAAGCCCAACAGTGGCCACTGCAGAAGCACCCAGCTGCCCAACAAAATAAATATCCACCACGGCAAAGGTAGACTCCATTACCAATTCCAGCACCATAGGGATAGACAACAAAAAGATCGCTCTGCCGAGCCCTATCTTGGTATAATCGGCCTCCGTCCCGCGAATAGCAGCTTTCAACTCCTGCCAAAGGGACAACTGTTGGTCCGGTGCTTCTATTTTGATAGTCTGATGCGCATTCATACAATTTTTACATATCCCTTTGCAGGACTTCTATCTGTAAGTCAGCCAGGACCTCCGCATAATAGCCTGCATCGGCCGCTATCTGAATAATTCTTTCGTGATCTACAGAAAAGGTCCAGCTTTCTACCCTTAGAATTTTATCACAATCTTCAAGATCGAAATTGGCCGAATAATGAGGATATGCCAGGTGTATCAAGATCAGCAGATGATCTGCATCGGCTGCATTATCAATATTGGTTTTAAAAACTTCCACCATATGCCATGAAGTTTAATGATTATAATGCAAAATCTAAAAATAGAAGGTACTCCTACGTTGGAACCAACAGGTAGCTATGGCTCCCTACAAGCTTTGCCTTTACATCGCTATTTTCATCCATTTTGCTCTGTGTACTTCTTGAAGTTGTTCAGTATAGCCTGCCAACCATCCCTTTGCATCTCTATAGGATTTTCTTTTTCGGCGTCAAAGGTTATTTTCACCGCAGTTTTGTCGTCGTAATCATTGAAGCAGGCCTTTACTCGCCTGCCATCCGTCAAAGTATAAGTAAATTGACTACCTTGCACAATTTCATCACAAATGGCTTCAAAGTCAAACCCGAAGCTGCCATCTTTTGCCTCCATTCTGGCAATATATTTGCCTCCCACACGCATGTCGTTGCTTGCTGAAGGACAGTGCCAGTCTGGCGAAGCAAAATTCCATTGGGTGATATGCTCAGGTACTGTGTAGTAATTCCAAACCTTGTTTGATTTCGCTGAAACAGTTGCTTCAATGGTTATTTTTTCAGTAGTCATAGCGGTAGTTTTATTTTAGTCGTTCTAGTTGTCACTTTCATTTTACGATGTTTTGTAATCGCATTGAATTTCCTGCAACTTCTTTATTACATCCGATGGTTTTTTATATCAAAAATTACCCGAAGGGAAGGGAGGTTGTAGACGAGATGAAGGAACAATTCTGTGCTGCATTGTTTGCCATGGTTTTGGATCGTATACTATTGCCCTTTTTTAACTCACCCATGCCACACATTTCGGAAGCCAGAATGACGAAATTGCCGTGTTCAAGCCGTCCATGCAGGATTTGAGATTGCAGCGCCTCTGGAAATTTCGCTTTCATAGAAGATTCGCTAATAGGCATAAGATGAAGTTGCCCACCAAATACCTGCTGGTAGCATGTCATCGCTT
>JBGSXH010000732.1:0-2863 GCA_041751515.1 Cyclobacteriaceae bacterium
AGATGGCGACCAGCGAAAAGAGTTTTACTATTCTGCTGATGATCAATTATGGACAGGTAAATGGACCAACTCTATTGCTGCTAATGTCAATATCATCAGGTTTGCTGAAATGATACTTACCAGGGCGGAAACAAATATGAGATTGGGCACCAGTGTAGGTGCTACCCCTTTGGAAGACATTAATGCCTTGCGGGCTAGTAGAACTACCGATGCCATTGGAGAAAATGGTTTGGAACTAGCTGCTGTAGATATTGAAGCCATATTGTTAGAAAGGGAGCTTGAGCTTGCTTTCGAAGGCCATTTGTTGTTCGATAAAAAAAGGACTCAGCGCAATGTTGGAAATATTGCCTGGGATGCCAATCAGCTTGTATATCCAATTCCTTTCAGAGAAGTGCAGGCAAATAGTAACCTCACGCAAAATCCGGGTTATGGCGGTTAACCTATTGTATTAATTAATAACAAAAAAGGCAGCAATTTGCTGTCTTTTTTGTTATTTGTCTCATTATGACCGTCTTCGTTTACTATACTTGCTGTTTCGTACATACAAAAATAAAACAGTAAGTTTCAGAATTAAATCTATCTTAAATGAACTATTTAGATAGTATTGTACTTTTATTGCCAACTTTTGATAAAGCAAATTTTATTGATGCTACCTATGGACCATCATAATAGTTTTGACAAAGACATTGAAGCCGTTAAGAATATACCCATTATACTGGACGTAATTTGCCAGACTACAGGAATGGGCTTTGCTGCAGTAGCCAGGGTTACCGAGGATCGCTGGGTTGCATGCAGTGTAATGGATAAAGTTAACTTTGGATTGGAACAGGGTTCGGAATTGCCCATAGAGACCACACTTTGTAATGAGGTACAATCCTCGCTGGAGCCTATAGTTGTTGACAATTTCCAGAAAGATGCGAAATATAAAAAACATCACACTCCTGAAATTTATGGCTTGCAAAGCTATATTTCTATTCCAATTATATTAAGGGACAATACTTTCTTTGGAACACTATGCGCTATCGATTCTAAACCCGCAAAAATTAATAATAATAAGGTAATCTCAACCTTTAAAATGTTTGCCGAGTTGCTGGCTTTTCATTTAGAAAGCCTGGATCTCTTAGAGCGAAGTAATGCAACCAACCAGGCACTTGTTCACAAGAACAAGGCCCTTCACATGGAAAATACGGATCTTGACAATTTTGTCTACACTGCGTCCCACGATTTAAAGTCTCCTTTAGCCAATGTTGAAGGCTTATTGGACGCTTTGGCACAATCAATTGATGCTAAGCACTTTGATCGTAACAGCGCCCGTAAAATCATCAACATGATGCAATCTTCACTCGTGCGTTTCAAACTTACCATCAAAGACCTTACTGCCATTGTAGAAGCTGATAACCTGAACAGTGATGTACAACATGCTAATACTAATATAGATGACATTGTAGCATTGGTCAAACAGGACTTACAGGGGGCTATTGAGTCCTCAGCTGCTGTGATTGAGCTGCGGTCGCCGGAAAATTTATTTATTAATCAGCCAAAAAAGGCTATTAAAAGTATACTATACAACCTTATCAGCAATGCTATTAAATACAGTTCCCCAAAGCGTAAACCTGTAATTCTGGTAGATCTGGTACAGGAAGCGGGGAAAATTTATCTCTCTGTTACTGATAATGGCTTGGGCATTCCTGAAGACAAAAGGGAACACATCTTCACGATGTTTAAGCGCTACCACAACCACGTGGAAGGCAGTGGCCTGGGTCTTTATCTGGTGAAACGAATGGTCAATAACCTTCACGGTCATATTAAGTTGGATAGTGTGGAAGGGGAAGGCACCACCTTCACAATCATTTTGTGATACCAGTTTCAATCCATTATCGGTAGCATAGCTGCCTTGTATCTAATTGACAACGCAACTGCCCTTCGAACAGCCAAACCCTATGTGATGTGGTTCCACCTCAATTCGTTACGTGTAGATGCCTTTTTCAGTCTTAGGCTAAGGAATAAACTTCTTCCAATACATTTATTTCCTACAAAGAAACACCTCTCTTCCACGGTATAAAATCATCTTGTCCAAGCTTCACAGCTTTGGAAGCTATTTCTCCACTAGCTACGGCAATGATATACTCTAGCATTTCTTCACCCATTTGCTCAATAGTTTTCTCACCAGAAATAATTCCGCCAGTATTGATATCAATGATGTCAGGCATGCGTTCCGCCATTTTAGTATTGGAGGAAATTTTGATCACCGGAGTAACTGGGTTGCCGGTTGGGGTTCCGAGTCCCGTCGTGAAGACGATAATGTTGGCACCGGAACCCGCTAATGCTGTCGTGCTTTCCACATCGTTTCCGGGAGTACAAAGTAAGTTCAATCCTGGCTTGGTTGCTGGTTCAGCATAATCCAACACATCGGTGACAGGGGAGTTGCCACCTTTTTTGGCGGCCCCGGCAGATTTCATGGCGTCGGTAATTAGTCCGTCTTTGATATTGCCAGGAGACGGATTCATATCAAAACCAGAACCTGCTGCTTCGGCAGATTGCTCGTAAGCACGCATTAAACTGATAAAGCGCTGGCTAATTTGGTCATTTACACATCGATTGATGAGTTCCTGCTCCACACCGCACAGTTCTGGAAACTCTGCCAGAATAGATTTTCCGCCCAATGCTACCACCAAGTCAGATACATGGCCGACGGCAGGATTAGCGGATATCCCCGAAAAACCGTCGGATCCACCACACTCCAGGCCTATGACCAGCTGGCTTAGTGGAGCAGGCTTTCTTTCTATCTGGTTGGCATCCACCATGCCCAGGAAGGTTTTCTTAATTGCCTGCGCCAGTAATTGCTGTTCGGTGCCTTCGCGCT
>JBGSXH010000733.1:0-3886 GCA_041751515.1 Cyclobacteriaceae bacterium
CGGCAAAGGCAATAAAAAGCTTTCATATTGCGCTGCCAGCAGAAGATAGACAAAAATAAGGCATATGATGAAGATGAAGATCGTCTCGTCTCCAGAGAGCACTTCTTCCCGTGACATCCCGTACCAGTCGTAGCTATAACCGCGTGGCAGCTCCTGAGCCGCGACCCTGTTAATGGCAGCAATGGCGTCGCCACTGCTATAGCCTGCAGCAGGACTTCCCTTCACGGTAGCCGAGGTGTACATATTAAATCTCGACAATTGCTCAGGACCATAGATCCTTTCCATGGTAATGAAATTGGAAAAAGGCACCATCTCTCCTTTTTCATTCTTTACGTGAAGGTTGAGAATGTCCTGCGGTTTTTGCCTATACTCTGGCGAGGCCTGAACCATGACATCGTACATCTGTCCAAACCTTACAAAATCTGAAGTTAACAATCCACCCACCAGGGTTTGCAAAGCGTTCATGGCCTGTTTGATGGTTACTCCTTTTTTAGCCGCCATGTCCTGATCCACATGAATCATGTATTGCGGAAAATTGGGATCGAAGTCTGTAAAAGCATCTTCAATTTCCGGCGCTTCTTTCAAAGCCGCAATAAACTGCTTGGTCACCTGCTCTGTTTTAACCAGGTTATCGCTTCCTGTCTGATCCAGTACTTTCATCTGAAAACCACTGGAGTTACCAAAACCAGGCACCGTTGGTGGCTGAAAAAACTCTATATTGGCATCCGTGATACCACGGGTTTTTCTTTGTAATTGCTTGATAGTTTCATCAATGGAGGCTGTACGTTCACCCCAGGGCTTCAGGTTTACCATGGCCATCCCATAAGATGCGCCAGACAAGCCGCTGGAAAGACTGTAACCTGCCAAAGAAGAGAAAGACTCGACCTCAGGCATGGCAGCAATGGACCTTTGTATTTGATCAAGTACTTTTTCCGTACGCTCTACAGTGGCTCCCGCCGGGGTTGTAACATTCACGTAAATCATTCCTTGATCTTCTGTAGGAATAAAACCTGAAGGCAAAATGAGGTTAATACCGTAGGTTGCGACAAAAAATACTACTAAAATAAGGATCGTTATCAGTCTTCTTCCTGCAAGAAAAGTAAGACTTGACCTGTATTTATCTGCGAAAGCATTATAACCACGATTAAATACTCCAAACCCTCTTTGTAATAAGTTCTTCTTCTTTTCCTCATGATGCGTATTTTTCAACATTATAGCACATAAGGCGGGTGTCAGCGTCAGTGCATTTACACCAGAAATAACAATGGCAATGGCCAGTGTTAAGGAAAACTGTCGATAGAATATTCCTGCAGGACCAGACATAAACGCCACAGGCACAAACACTGCCGACATGACCAAAGTAATGGCGATAATAGCACCACTGATTTCCGACATGGCAGCAAAAGTAGCTTCGCGGGCAGGCAAATGCTCTAGTTCCATTTTCGCGTGGACAGCTTCCACTACCACAATGGCATTATCAATGACAATCCCTATGGCTAAAACCAGGGCAAACAAGGTGAGCAGGTTAATAGAAAAACCCAGCAATTGCATAAAGAACAGCGTGCCGATAAGTGCTACCGGCACTGCAAGTGCAGGAATAAGTGTCGACTTAAAATCCTGCAGGAAAATGTATACTACCAGAAAAACCAGAAGAAATGCCTCCAATAGTGTCATCGCAACTTTTTCCAATGAGGCGTCTAAAAATCTCGAAGCGTCATAGGTGATTTTATACTCCAGGCCGGGAGGAAATGAGGCGGCTTCCAGAGTTGCCATCTTCTCTTTTACTTTTGCAATAACATCCCGAGCATTTGAGCCTGGCCTTTGCACAATCATGATGGAAGCTGCAGGCTTACCATCAGTTTTGGAAATACGGCCATAGTTCAAGTTTCCCAATTCCACTTCAGCGACATCTTTAAGTCTTAATATGGAGCCATCATCATTGGCCCGTATCACCAGTCGCTCAAATTGTGAGGGCTCAAAAAACTTCCCCGGATAGCGCAATACGTATTGCAACATCTGCGCCTGCCGGTCTGAGCTTACGCCCACCTGCCCCGGAGCAGCTTCAATATTCTGGTTTTGAATTGCCTGCACCACGTCTTCAGGCGATACAGCATAGGCAGTCATCCGGTCCGGTTTAAGCCACACGCGCATGGAGTAGTCCTTGCTGCTCATAATTTCTGCAAAGCCTACGCCGTCAATCCTTCGTAACTCCTGCAGGACATTAAGATCGGCAAAGTTGTAAATGAACCGCTCATCAAAAGAAGTATCCTCACTCAATAGGTTGATGTATAAAAGCAGTCCTTCCACCTGCTTCTCGGTCGTAATACCCGCTTTGATTACTATTTCCGGTAACTCATTGATTACAGTAGTTACCCTGTTTTGTACCTCTACAGCAGCCATATCCGGGTTAGTCCCCGATTCAAAAAATACTTTGATGGAAGTGGTTCCTCTATTACTGGAAACGGTGGTCATGTACGTCATGCCTGGCACACCATTGATAACTTTTTCCAGTGGTGTGGCTACCGTTTTAGCGCCTACCTCAGCATTTGCACCCCGGTATGATGCTCTTACCGCTACGGATGGGGGTGCAATATCCGGAAATAAGGCAATTGGCAACGTAAAAATAGAAAGCACCCCTAATAATACAATGACTAATGAAATTACCAGTGAAAGCACCGGTCGCTTTATGAATATATCAAACATCTTTCTCTCTTCTAAAATTAGCCTACATCACAATCGTGCTATCCAAAGCGACAGGCACAGGAACAATCTTGGCCCCGTTTCGCAAATTCTGAATGCCCTCATATACTACCCTATCCCCCACTTCAAGACCCGATTCTACAATGTAGTAGTCGGAGAACCTGGTCATAGGCGTAAAATTCTTCATCTTCACATGATCGGTTGAATCCACCAAAAAGACGTAGTTTTTATCCTGCAGCTCAAAAACGGCTTTCTGAGGGACCATGATGGCGTGCTCAATCGTATTAAACAAAATGATTCTTCCCGTACCTCCATGCTTTAAGACTTTTGAAGGATTTGGAAAACGTGCTCTAAAGGAAATAGAACCAGTGCTTCCTTTGAATTCACCATCCATGGTTTCTATTTTACCCATTTGCTCATAAGGGCTGCCATCAGCCAAAATCAGGCGTACATTATTATTGTTGATGTCTGCATTGGTTCTTGTCTTGACATACTGCAAATATTCACTTTCTGAAACCCTGAAATAAACATAAATGGCACTTACATCTGAGGCAGTAGTCAGCAAAGTACCCTGATCGATTAAACTTCCTGCTTTTAGCGGAATTCTGTCAATTGTACCATCAAACGGTGCTCTGATGCTGGTATAAGCCAGCCTGGTAGCCGCATTGGACTTAGCAGATTCTGCCTCACCGATATGGGCTTTTACTGCTTCCAGCTTGGCAAGGCTTACTTCGAGTTCGGTACCGGAAACAACATTTTTCTCGACAAGCACTCTTAGTCTGTCTACTTCCAGCTCTACGGCTTTGGCTTCAGCTATAGCGCTTTGCAGAGTAGCATTGGCTTTTGCCAGCTCTGCTTTATATTCCTCATCGTTAGTTTTAAAAAGCAGCTGACCTTTCTTTACCTCCTGCCCTTCATCAACATAAACTTTTTCCAGAAAGCCCTGGACCCTCGCACGCAGTTCAACATTCTGAAATGCCTGAATATCCGCTACATATTCCCTCCGTAATACTGTGTCTTTGGCAAAAACTTCCATTACAGGCAACTCCCGCTCAGTAATGACTTCCTTATCTGTTTGACTATTGGCTGAGCATGAGGCTAAAAACACCGTGCAAATGACATAGATGACTATTCTTGAATATCCTTTTACTATCATATTTTTTGTAGAAAATCTTTTTTTAATATT
>JBGSXH010000734.1:0-5710 GCA_041751515.1 Cyclobacteriaceae bacterium
CATATAGGAAACTCCGGAGGGGCAACGGAGATTATCTTCTAATACATAAAATTTATTATCATCCCCTTTTATTAAATCCGAACCAGAAATATGGCACCAAATATCTTTAGCAGGTCTCAATCCTATGCATTCTTTGCTGTAGGCATCTGTAGAAAAATCCAATTCCTTAGGAATGATCTTATCTTTTATCACCTTCTGTTCTCCATATATATCTGCTATAAATAGATTGAGGGCAGTTATTCTCTGTTTCAAACCCTTCTCTAGATGATTCCACTCATCTCCGGCAATAATTCTGGGTATAATATCCAGGTGTAAAATTCGCTCCAGGCCCTGATTATCACTGTATACATTAAATGTCATCCCCAGCGATAGCTGGGCTCTATCGGTAGATTGCTGTAAAAAATTTAATTTCTTCCAACCCATTTTTTCAATACGCTCTCGAAACATGGTATATGATGCTCTAATCTGTCCATGCTCATCAACCATTTCATCTAAGAAATTGGCAGTATCATAATCAGTCAAATTTAGTTTGGTCAACTTCGGCTTTGGCTCAGGCATTTTTGGTAGAGATAAATTGAAACGAATTGGAGGCAGATATTAACAATCAATGTAATATAACACATATAATTGAAAGACATAATGCAACAATAGCACTTTTTGGATGCTTCATTAAAATTTATTAAACAAACCAATATGAACAACTGAAAGTTTTTAAACCACTGTTTGCAAGGTAAGTCACCTTACTTCAATAGTAGTTGTAGGCTCTGTGTGTTTAATTTAGCAAAATCATTCAGACTTCAATTCATAGATTGAATAAGCTGAATACTTAGCTTCGTCATACCCTAAATATTTATCGAGCAAAAGGAGTTGGTTGTCTTACCGGGTAACTGAATCAACTCAGAAAATGGTTCACAGTTGGGCGGAAATTCGATTTCGCCATCTTGCTGTAAACCATGATGAATTACGACAATTCTGTACAGCAAGGGGTCGGCAATAGCTTCATAATCAGCAATAACAGCTTCTCGGGCTACCGTTGCTGCCTCAGAATTTGCATAAAATCCAGAACGCCGAAGGTTTCCCTACCGGGGAAGAATATTGCTTTATTTTTAAACTTATTGGATTGCTTAAACTGATATAGATCGAAGCTTACTTTATCTTATTTCAAAATCCTGCACCGGATTATATACGCCAATTTCTTTCGAATTTTCAAATGTCAGATACAGCATATTATCCTTATTATCCAATGCGAATACCTGCATGGGTTTTCCTCCTTATTGTCTTCATCCAATTCAAAGCTCGGCATCTGGGAGGATCACCCAAAGCCTCTAAATTTACGGATCAAGAGCGTCTTTTCGTTTTAGTGTACACTATAGAGCATAGCTTCTGCGGGTTTAGAAGTATTGCGACCATCATTTGGCTGCGAACACATCTTATCAAAAGTCGTATCTTCTGCTTAAAAGTATCTTCCTCTTGAAATTCCCACATAGACGAGTGTTCAATTATCAAAAATCTTCCAGGTCGATTTCTTCAGCAATCAATTGATGAATTTCGGATGAGGAAAGTATGCTTCTCAAGTTGATAGTTCCTGAAACTAATTTTTCATTGGCAACCATCTCTCGCCATACCTTTTGGATAAAAATTTCAAAAGCTTCTCCAGATTGATATTGCAATCCACTTGATCGACTAGTGATAATTAATAATTTTCTCAGTAGTTCACGACATTCACCAACTTTCATCTCTTTGGGCTTAAGAACACTCAAAATAGTATTTTGTAGGTCGTATAGAATTTCAGAGGCTGTTTTTACTTGATGTACTTTTGTGGACTTTTTTTTGCCATCTGAGTATTTGACAGCTATTATTTTGCTACGCAATCCAGCGAGTTCAGAAACTTCACTTAGGTGATGCGAAGAGAAAATTGATTCCAGTTCATTTATCCATAAAAATAAATTGCTTATAAAATTGATCTCCTTCCTTTCTAAACTATCGACCAATTTTGGAAACTCTAATAGCTTTTTATTGAGTGATTCTGTTAATAATAATGTTGAGTTTCTCATGTATTATTATTCAGGCAACAATTTCTCTTCAATCTGACCATCCTGAGCTTCAGCTCTATTCCATTCCATTCCATCTTCGGAAATTTTTAATTTGATATAAATGATGTTTTCCGGTTTGACTTCCCGGAGCTTATGACTTTCAATCACTATATTGATATTTTCCAGCGACTTTATTTGTCTATGTATTTTTATTTCCTGTGACAATATCTTTTCGAGCTGTTTAGCGATAACTTCAAATTTTATATTGAGATTTCCAGTATCTATTTCTTTATGTACCTCCCTTAAATTAAGCACCATTTCGTCGCTATAAGTACCTAGCGGAGAAAGGCTCTTTGAGCTACGAATATTTTGCTCCAATACGTGAGTTCTTTCAGCAATTTGAGATCTTAGTTTTACAGATAACTTATTAGGCAAACTTGTAACTCCTAGATTATTAATCAGTTCTCTGTACACTAAACTGTTAAATTTAGTATTATCGATCGGCTCATATTCTGTTTCTGTTTTCTCACTAATTTCATCTATTGCAACAGGAATTGTCATTTCCACATCATCAATTCTCATTCTAGGGACGGAGAAATGTTTTAACAAATTATGCTTCAAATACTCTTCTGCTACCTTGACAGTTTGAAGATCGGACATTATCCGCGCATTCGTAAAACTTGACACAAGACTACCAATGTAATCATTTAGATTTGGCATATAAATTCTATTATAATGGATAGCTGTTTTCAGCAACTATCCATATGAAATTAGTTGTTAGCAGGTTGTATACTGGCAATACTATCCTCTAGCATCGTTAATATTCTATCCAGACCTGCTGGTAACTCATCATTTACAGCAGTTACATGCACTCCCATATTATATGTTTTTTCTACACTGGTTCCCCTCGTTGATGTTCTTTTATATGATGCTGACGCTTTAAAGTTTACAACTTTATAATTAATACCTAATTCAGCACTTGCAGCAAATTCATTAGATACATTTGCCGTTTCCGTAGAGGTAAGCTTAGCATTAAAATCAATCGTCATTTCTTCAATCCTCAAAGCGGGAATGGTAAGCATGGTCAGAAAAGGAACTTTTATTTCTAAATCCACATCTTCAAATGCGGTGTTGTCAGCATTTGCTACTTGCTTTTTGTACTTAAAGTCTACATAACGCAGCTTATTATTCTCATCAAACCCTACTTCCTTTATAAATTCGACTTGAGACATTGCTGCTGCATGCTGTGCTTGTATTGCTGCTTGCAATGGTCCTCCGATATAGACACTAAAGTCTAAGCTATTTAATTCTGCTACTAAATTTGCCATGATTAATTAGTTACGATCTTACATATCCTACTCTATATTGGTTTTTCGGATTCCACCATCACTGTAGATCCTACGAATAGGTAAGATCTTATTACAATTGATATTTAGCTTGATTAATGAATTGTTTTTAAACAGATTGACTATTAAGTTGCCCGTTTTCGTCTATCTGTCATTTGCATCTATACTATACCTATCAGGCATAGCATTCACCTTCTGAAAAGTACTACAAACAGCATGGTACATTTCTTACTTTTTCTTATTGTTGATTGAAAGAATAGGCTCACTGCAATGGAAATTCAACATTACGCAATAAAGTACTTAACGATAGAGTGAGATGTAGCTATTAAATCCAGGAGTAATTATTGGATTACCGTATTACAATTGGGGCGAAGATATTAATGACCACCATTAGTAACTAGCGAATTCAGGGAAACTCAGTTTGAAAAACAGCTTCCTTAACATGATTTATTAAAATTATAATAAATACGTATAAAATCAAAATAATATATTGTTAAAAATATGATTTTAGATATTATATTTCTCTTAATGATGTTTTATGCTATATAAAAACTGAGGAATATTAATCTATATAGCAAAATTTTATAGTACCATTAGACGCTAGTCGTACTTTCAAATTTTATGGATATTATAATCGGACTTTCAGGTAATTGGTATTATATAGATGGAACATTCTTTACTCTATCAATGAGAATAGAAAATTAAACCTAAAAAATCAATAATGAACCAAAAGCGTTTGAGTAACGGTCCGAAGCCACGCAAGGTCCTGGAGAAGACATTTATCTAACTAATGACATGGATAATATTGTACCTTCAGAGATGGTGATCTGAATAGATAGCGGTAGTGAATATCATAAAAAAATGTCACAGCAGCGAGCTTTTAATGACGGATCAATTGACTCCCCTTTACCAATTATATTTTCCAGGTGATTTCATCATCCAAAAACTGCAACATCTCACAGTAGAAATAAGAAGAAATACCGTAATAAGACAATAACTTCCCGCCGACTTTAGCTTCTCTTCTAAAAGCACAAACAAAAAATTAGTACTGGCCGAAATCGAGCGGAATAAAGGTATTGTATGGCTTGAGAAGCTACAAGAATGCCATGCAAGTTGGTTCCCAGCCCCCACTGTTGAAATTATATAAATATAAGCGATATCGATAACCTTAGCAGTAGCTTATATGCTTAGCTGCCGTATCGTTGAGAAGTCTTTTAGTATATTTTGCTACCAATTCCTGAGATTATACAGTAACTTACTTTTCTAAAACAAAACCTTATGTATCAACACAACCCGAGCATTCAAACAAATTTATTTAAACTTTTCTGCTGCATTGTTTTCATCCTCAGCGCTTTGGGCATTGCTCAAGGACAGGGAAAAGTCGAGCTAAAGCTCAATGATTCTTCTTATTTTGAATCGCAGGGGGTAAATATGCTTGTCTTTAGCAACTGGTATGATGGCAATTTCAGCGATGCCAAAATCAGTGGCATTGAAATTATCCATCATGGCGAACGCACCGTCACCAATGGTGACCTTCGTCTGGGCCCTACCCCCGAACAGTGGGACCCGATCCCAACTTTTATAGAACGTAAGGTGGACCGTGCCAACCAGACAATTGAAGCCTACTTAACCTATCCTGAGCATGATTTTAAGTTCATGATCCGTGGCAAGGCGCATGAGAACGGTATGCTCATCAGCATCCATACCGAAAAAGCCCTTCCGAAAGCATTGGTAGGTCTGGCGGGTTTTAATATGGAATTCCTGCCTTCCGCTTATTTTGAAAAAGCATTACTAATTGATGGCAAAAGCGAAGTCTTTCCGCGCTATCCGTCGGGGCCCACCAAAATAAACCAAAGTGGAGAAACAGAGCCTCTTCCTTTGGTTAGCGGCAAAAAACTGGTGTTGGCACCCGAAGCGGCCGAGCGCCATATTAGCATTACAGCAAACGACACCGATGCAGGCGAAGGCCAGCTTGCGCTGTATGATGGTCGCAATAAGGCCCAAAACGGATGGTTTGTGGTCCGCAGCATGATTCCGGAAGGGAAAACCGGCAAGGTGATCGAGTGGTTTATTACCGCCAACGTGGTTCCGGACTGGGTAAGAACGCCCATGATCGCCTTCTCGCAAGTAGGTTACCACCCGGACCAGCAGAAGGTGGCTGTGATAGAGCTCGACAAGCTGGATACTGCCGAACAAAATGCCCGTTTACTCAAGGTTACTGAAGATGGCAGCTATTCAGAAGTGTATGAAGCTGAAGCAAAGCCGTGGGGCCGATACCTGCGCTATAACTATGCGCGGTTTGATTTCTCAGAAGTAAAAGAAAGTGGCTTG
>JBGSXH010000735.1:0-2752 GCA_041751515.1 Cyclobacteriaceae bacterium
TTTGCAGCGATATCCTGAAAAGCAAAGGCAAGTGCCAAACCAATAATACCTGCTCCAGCTAATATTGACGTGACCGTTTTATCAAGATTTAATACACTTAAGGCAGCAAAAATCCCGATCAACATGACGAACACATAAATGATCGTGCTTAAGAGGTGATTTAAAGTTTCTCGGTGTGAAACTTTACCGCTTACATTGAGGCTGGTTTTGCGTGCAAACCTTGCAATCAGTAATGCAATAAAAATAATTACGATCGCCAGACCAAGGTGCGGCAACATTTTAAAAAGGGTCTCCAACCAGTTCCGGAGTGTTGAAAATATTAGATCTATGCCTTCATTAACATCAAACATACTTAAGTATAGGTTCTATTTCAATTAAACATGAAGTATAACACATTCAGGGTGTAAAGGTTTAAACTTGGTTAAATTGTTTCAATTGACTATTTTAAGAGGGCTTCACTTTAATAGATCGATGGGTTTCAGACAACCATTATTTATTCCGCTTTTAGCTTTTATGGTCGGACTTGCAATTGGCTGGTTCTACTTTGGCAATCTCTCATCATTGCTATACTTTCTCATCATTGCTTTATTTTTTTTATTCTATGCCAGAACCCAAAATTTACGATTATTGACTTCCAGCCTAATCCTGGTCAGCTTCATGAATGTGGGTGCCATTCTGATCAGTTATTATCACCCCGAAAATGCCTACAATTTAGCTTCTGAAAACATTGAAGCTATGCAAGGCATAGTATCAAAGTTAGAGAGAGATAAAAATATAACGATAGCAGTCAGCGCAATTCTTATTGATGATCATTGGCAGCCTGTTAGCTCGAAGGTATATACTGCCAATAAGGAGGTGGATGATTTGCAAATTGGTGATCACTTGCTGCTAAAAGGCAGGCCGAACAGGATTGTCAACAAGCATGAAGAAACTTCTTTCGATTATGCACTTTACCGCAAACAGCAGGGAATAATCTGGCAATTTTATGGGAATGCCGAGAATATGGCAATTCTGGGGAAAAGCAATTCTCCATTACTAAAAATCCGGCGGTGGTCTTCTAAAACCCAAAAGTATCTTGCCCACACGTTGGATAAATATTTCGTGGACAGAGAGGCTGCTGCCATCGCAAAAGCATTGATCTTAGGATTTAAAGCAGATATCGACGTCAATGTACAGGCCAGGTTTGCGGGTGCTGGCGTGATGCATTTGCTCGCTGTGTCTGGACTTCATGTTGGTATTATTTATCTGATATGCTACTTTTTACTTGGTCGGGTGTCAGGCTATCGTCAACTGAAGATAGCCATTCTCATTTGCGTTATTTTTACCTATGCCCTTATAACCGGTCTTTCTCCCAGTGTACTTAGAGCAAGTGTCATGATTGCCGTGGTACTGCTCGGTAGTTTACTGCAAAGAAAAACGAATGTCTATAATAGTTTAACAGTAGCCGCATTTTTGCTTTTATCAATTAATCCCCTTATGATTTTCCAGGTTGGCTTTCAACTCTCATTTGCAGCAGTGACGGGCATCGTCTGGTTGTACCCGAAAATTCATTCCATATGGCGGCCTTCAAATAAGTATATCGGTTATTTTTGGTCACTCCTGTGTGTGAGCGGAGCCGCACAATTGGCCACATTGCCATTGACCTGGTTTTATTTCCAACAATTTCCTGCTTACTTTCTTTTGCCGAATTTGATATTGGTACCGATGACAGGCATCTTCATTATGCTTGGTTTTGTTGGACTAGCACTTAGCTTTATGCCTTGGCTTGCTTCGGTCATATTCAAGTTATTAGAATATGCATTGCAAACCACCAATAGCGCGCTGGACTTTCTATTGACTATGCCCGGTGCTGTAATCAGCTTACCAACCATACAACCAATACCATTTTTGGCAGCTTTGATTATGGTTATATTTTCCCTGCTTTTTTATCAACAGAGAAGAGTAGGCTATCTATATATAATTTGCATCCTGGCCATAGGATTGCTGACCCATACTTTAAAAGATAGCATACACCGCAAAGGACAGCATTTATTGTTGTTTTATCCTGAGCAGCCTATGTGTTTTGAAATCGTATTTGGTGAAGAACGGATACAGTTTGGAAAGATGGAAGACAATATAGTAAGGCGAGAAAAAAATGCCACTGTAAAGGCTAATGGCAAAACCGCTTATTTTTCTTTGCAGGAAACTGCTGGCTTAAGTATTAATTTGAATAAAATGCATTTGGCATATGGGAATGCTATATTTATGGATAGCTTAAAGAATCCTACGTTGATCATTATTGATAATCCGAAGCTCGATTATTTTGAATTAATGGCTAAATACCCACAGGCAATTTGGGTAGGAACATCGGGTTTGTCTTATAATCAACGCAAAGAATTGACTAGCTTTGCTAAAGCGCAGGGTATTCAATTTGACTCTCCAGAGGAACGTGGAGTTTTAACCTATGCCTTTGACTGAAATTTAACTTAATAGAACTTCAAATTAAAAACTTTCAATAATGAATCAGATCATTTATCAGCTTGTGGATCGTATCGCCTATATAACGCTCAATCGTGCTGAAAAGCGGAATGCGCTCAACGCAGAAATGGTAGCGGAGCTTATGGAGGCTTTTATTAAGGCCGATCAGGATGATAAAGCGAAAGTAGTAGTGCTGAAAGGCGAGGGCAAAGCTTTTTGTGCGGGTGCAGACCTGGCTTATATACAGTCATTACAAGGCAATAGCCTGGAGGACAATCTGGAAGATTCAAATACG
>JBGSXH010000736.1:0-2541 GCA_041751515.1 Cyclobacteriaceae bacterium
CGGCCACCAGCAAGTATTGGTTTATACCAACGAAAAAGATGTTGAAGCAGCAAATAAAGTAATGGCCGAGGCAGATCTCATCTGTTGCCTTGACTTTTCCTGCCTGGACAGAATTAACACCTTAGGAGAAGTGGTGAGGAAGTCGCCTGGCCAAAAGGTATTAATCGACCATCATCTGGATCCTGAAGATTTTGCTGATTTTGTGTTTTGGGATATAAAAGCCGCGGCAACCACCGAAATCATCTATGACATGATCATTTTGATGGAAGGACGTGATTTAATTGATGCAAATATTGCAGAATGTCTTTATGCAGGCATCATGACTGACACAGGGTCGTTTAAACATCCAAATACCACTCGCCACGTGCATGAAGTAGCTGCGGACCTTATCGATCTTGGAGCAGATACTGCCAAAGTTGGCAAATTGGTTTATGATAATAATTCGATTAATCGACTGAAGTTTATTGGCTTTGCCCTTAGTGAAAGGTTACAGATTATCCCTGAGTACAAAACTGCTTTTTTCGCCATATCGGCAAAAGACTTGTCAAGGTTTGAGTCAAGAACGGGAGATACAGAAGGGTTGGTTAATTACGCATTATCCCTCGAAAACATTGTTTTTGCAGCTGTATTGATTGACCGGACAGAAGCTGTTAAAATTTCTTTCAGATCAGTTGGCGATTTTCCTGCAAACGCCTTTGCAAAAAACCACTTTGAAGGCGGTGGTCATAAAAATGCTGCTGGTGGAAAATCAGATGATAGTCTTGAAGACACCGTCGAAAAATTTAAAAACTTATTGTCCCAATATAAAGAAGAATTAAACGCAACTAATCAAACTGTTAATTTACATGCTTAAAATGAGAAATTTAGGAATATTGTCCTTAGGCGCACTGTTATTACTGCAGGCCTGTGGCTCGGAGGCCAGTTATGAGACGACCGATTCGGGCGTTCGATATCGCTTCATCAATGATGCTGGAGGCGAAAAGCCCCAGGATGGTGAGGTACTAACCTTAAACATGCGCTATATAGACGCTGCAGATTCAGTCCTTTTTGATTCCAACGATCAGGGTGCGCCGGTTCCTATTCAATATAATGATACCCTTTGGAGAAATAGTGGCAGTATAGAAGAAGGTTTCAGAATGCTGAAAAAAGGCGATAGCCTGGAAATGAAAGTAAAAGCGGAAGAACTTTATGCTAAAACTTTTGGTGTTCCTGTTCCTGAAGGTGTAGATGGAGAGAGTGATGTAACTTTTTATATCGGTGTGGTAGACGTTCAGTCTGAAGATGCATATAGAGAACATCAAATGAAGCAATATGAAAGTCAGCAAGAGGAACTTTCTAAAAGAATGGATAATCAACTGGACGAAGATGTTCAGGAAATTGATGCCTACCTTTCGCAAAATAACATTGAAGCTAAGCAGACAGACTCTGGCTTAAGGTATGTGATCAAGAAAGAAGGCAGTGGCAAGAAGCCGTCCAGCGGAGATACCGTAAAAGTAGAATATACTGGAAAACTATTGAATGGAGAAGTGTTTGATAGTAGCATTGAAGGGGTGGCGAAAGACAACGATATTTATAATGAAGGGCGTACTTACGAGCCATTGGAGTTTGTTCATGATCAAGGAATGATGATTCCTGGTTTTGATGAAGGTGTCGCCTATCTTGGAGAAGGTGGCGAGGCCCAACTGTTCATACCTTCACCTTTAGGGTATGGTGAAAGAGCTGCTGGTGAAAAAATTCAGCCTTTTTCAATTCTCGTATTCGATATAAAAGTGGTTGAGGTACAATAACGCTTAAAAGATATTAATTCAAAAAAGCCGGCATTTGTCGGCTTTTTTTATGCCATTTTAACCCAACTGAATTAGTTTGTTAATTGTCTTGTTTCAGCAGAAGCGCTATAATGGATCAGCGATTTTTTATATCTTTGGAGTTCATTGCAACTTCTGTTATTGTAAAAGTGTCTATAGAGGGTAAGTTTGCTTTGTAGTATTGCTCAATTTCCATTGAATTTGCTTTAATTAATAAAACGACTATGAATTCAAAATTTTTACCTATATACTATCTGATTGCAATTGGAATATTTTCTGGTTGTATGCGCAATGAAGAACCTGATAGCCAGAGAATTAGAAATGAGCAAATTGATGCTATCAATCAATATCTTATTGAAAATAATCTGGAGGCACAGGAAAC
Source organism: Cyclobacteriaceae bacterium (assembly GCA_041751515.1). Lineage (GTDB taxonomy): Bacteria > Bacteroidota > Bacteroidia > Cytophagales > Cyclobacteriaceae > JBGSXH01. The sequence goes on from JBGSXH010000736.1 coordinate 2,188, forward strand.
TCAGAGTGGTATTTTCTATCGTGTGCTTCAAAGTAATGAAAATGGAAGACCTATAGAGGCAAATAATATTGCTGCACTGTATTATGAAATTAAGAAACTGGATGGTACCATCATTGCCACAGTAGATTCTGCAGACAATGATCCTGTTTTGGTGCAGTATGGTAATGATGCACTGGTGCCTGTGGGTTTAGATATGGGGCTTGCAATTATGAAGCAAGGAGAAAGTTATGCTTTTTATCTGCCCTCAGACTTTGCCTATAATACTTTTAGTAGTGGCAATCTGGCAAGCCAGGAAGTAATCATTGTGGAGGCCTACGTGGATGAGGTCATGACGGTTGCAGAGTATGCCCAGGT
>JBGSXH010000737.1:0-6267 GCA_041751515.1 Cyclobacteriaceae bacterium
AACGCCTATCAAAATGAAGAGGTTGGATCGAAAGGAAAAGACTGACTTCCAGTTGATTTTTTTCAGTTTACTCATGAATATCTTTGCAATTAATGCTTTTAGCGATTTTTTCTGCACCAGGACAATCCCGGTAATGATGCGGGGCCTTACTTAATATCCTGAAAAGACCTGTATTTAATCCAATACTTCATAGGTCATCGTAGGATTTTGCTTGTTCTTAAGCTGCATGGCGCTGACCGGATTACAGTTGAATGATGCTTTTACCTTGTCGTAACTGGATTCGGTAATCAGAATCTGATTTTTCTCTGCAGCAGCCTGTAATCTTGAAGCTACATTGACAATATCGCCGATGACCGTAAAGTCAAATCGTTTTAAGGTAGCCGAGCCAATGTTCCCTGAAACCATTTCTCCTGAGTTGATACCAATAGAAACCTTTGGTTTAAAACTGGCTTTGCCCTGAAAGCCTGGCTGTTTCTCTAAGTTTCTTCGAATGGATAATGCTGTGTCTATCGCCCTGTCCAGGTGGAATTCACCTGTGAACACTGCCATCACCGCGTCGCCGATGAATTTATCGACAATGCCACCTTCTTTAATGATTTCCTGCGCCATCACATCAAAATAGCAATTAAGCAGCTCCACCACCTTATCTGGTGGCTCATGTTCACTGATAGAAGTAAAGCTGCAAATGTCGATAAAAGCAACCGTTCCCTCGATGTTTTCACTGAGGAACATGGCACTTTCGATCTCTTTTCCGCCCATGAAATTAAGGACGGTTTCGTCAACGTACATCCTGAGAATATTATTCTCCTTCACCGCTTTCAGCGTATCACGGATCATCATGACGTGTTTCAGGGTACGCTCAATGGTGATTTCCAGGTCTGCAAAATTGACCGGTTTGGTGACGAAATCAAAAGCGCCTCTGTTCATGGCAATCCGTATATTGTCCATATCGCCATAAGCAGAAACGATAACGGATTTCAGCAAAGAGTTTTGCTCATTGAGCTTAGAAAGCAGCGTAAGGCCATCCATCTCCGGCATGTTGATATCACTGAGGACAAGATCAACATCTTTATGCGTCTGTAATTGCTCTAATGCATGCCTTCCGTTGACGGCAAACACAAATTCGTATTCGTGCTGCCGAATCTTCTGCCTGAATTTCTGCTGGATGAGTATTTGTAAATCTTCTTCGTCATCGACGACCAGTATTTTAGCCATAATACAATACTTTCTACCTGTTATAGCAAACTATTAATTTCCTGTTTTAATGATTCAAAATCAATGGGCTTGGTGAAAAATCCCTGCGCACCGGAGTTCATCGCCTTCTCATGATTTTCGCTATCGCCATACGCGGAGATCATGCTGACCTTCAGATCAGGAAACCGGTGCTTTACTTTTGAGAGTAATTCAAGACCTGTCATGCCGGGCATATTGATGTCAGAAAACATGTACATTACGCTAGGCGGATTGGTATCTCCCAAAATTTCTAAAGCTTCCTCTCCTGAAAAAGCGAAAACCAGCTGCAGTTTGTCATTTTTCATCTCCTTTCTGAATTTCTGGCGGAATAATATTTCCACATCCTTCTCATCATCCACAATCAGTATCTTCATTTTGGCTTATTTTTGAAATCTTCTAGTCTGGTGTTTTTTGTTCTTTTATTGGGTGCTGCTGCTGTTTTATTGGGCAGGCTTACTGTGTTTTCAAATGGAAGTATGATAATGAAGACCGTGCCCTTATTGGTCACTGGCGTGCGCTCATCGATTGCCGGGTTGTCTTTACCAGCGTGGTTATCGACCAAAAGCTCTCCTCCATGTGTTTTAATAATATCGTAACTTAATGATAGTCCCAATCCTGTTCCTTCGCCAGTGGGCTTTGTGGTAAAGAAAGGCTGAAAGATCTTGGATTGAACGGCATTGGGAATGCCCACCGCATTGTCTGCCACGATGATTTTTGCCTTATCAATGCCCTTATCTTTAATGATACTGCTCGCCACAACGACCATGGGTGCATAGCCTTCCTTGCCGGCCTCCCGGTATTGTTTGGCACATTCGTTCACAGCATAAAAAGCATTGTTGATGAGGTTGAGCAATACCCTTCCAATATCCTGCGGAACTACATTTGCCTTGGGTAAATCTGCGGCAAGATCTGCTTTAAAATTGGCATTAAACGATTTGTCTTTGGCACGCAAACCATGGTAGGAAAGGCGCAGGTATTCATCTGCCAGGGCATTCAGATCGGTCGGTGATTGCTGTGCTGCATTATTGCGGCTGTGCATGAGCATGCCTTTGACGATGGCGTCGGCTCGCTTGCCATGGTGGGCGATTTTTTCCAGGTTCACCTTAATGTCTCTGGCAATGGCTTTGGCCTCCTCCAAATCACCTTTTTCGATTTCTTCATTCATTTCGTCCAATAACTCATTGCTGACTTCCGAGAAGTTATTGACGAAGTTTAATGGATTCTGTATCTCATGTGCAATTCCAGCGGTTAGTTCGCCCAGGGAGGCCATCTTTTCGGCATGAATTAGCTGGTTTTGAGCTGATTTTAATTCATTTAAGGTGCGTTGTAGTTCATTTTTTTGTTTTGTTAAAGCAGCAGTCCTGTCATTGACCTGCACCTCTAAAGCAGCCTTCATGGCAGAGGTAGCCTTAAACTCCTGCTCTTTTTCCAGCGATTTTACTTTTTCAATTTCCAGCGCTTTTTTCTGTCGGTTATTCACCACCCATAAAGAAACCGCCCATATAAAGGCGAACACCATCGCTACATCCAGATAATCTTCCCAGCTGTTGTAGGTGGCAGGAAGGAAATAGGCTATCAAACTATCCAATAGCCAAAGTATAATCACAGGAAGCCAAGCATAAACCATCGGCCGGCCTCTTTTCAATTCCGGATATTTAAATATAACGAATATCATCCCCGCCACCATGCTAAGTGATAGTATCTTATGCAAGCCATTATGCAGTAGGGACACCGTATTCAGTGTTAGTAATACAATGGCACTGATCATCATCCAGCGCAAAGGATTTTTCCATTGCGCTGGCACCTCATAAGTCAGCGTAGACTTTGTGAGATAGTAGGCAATGATAATCGTAACAATATAGAAAAGATTCATAGGCGCCCATAAGTTAATAACAGCACAGACATAAAGCTCACCCTGCAATAAAATTGATGATTTTTACCGATAATGCAATACAGATATGATAAATTCATATTCATTTGGTGTTGAATACTGGTATGCAGCAAGTCATTGGCTATAGTCTCGTCTTCGTTTCTATAGCTAGTATCTCACCCTTGCGAAGCAATAGTGAATGTCTATGCTTTATGACTATAGGCAGCGCGCTGTTTTTTCTAATGCCGTCAAATTTTCTTTATTAACCCTACTATAGAGAGGGGTGCAATGCCTTTTCAGCGTAAATGTCAAAGCGACTCAGGATTTTATCTCTCTTAACTATGCTTTGATGCATAATTGCCATTAGCATTAGGAAACCATTAAAACATAGCGGTGCATCGTTTTAGTTGCTGGGAAAATTTCAACTGCTCTTATACAATATCTGCAAATTTTTAAAAACGCTTGATTGGAATAGGCTGGTCGGTTTGCTGTGCTTTTAAGTGGACATTTTTTTGTGTGTGCTATGTTTCCCGACTTTGATGCACAAATAGGGAAGTATTAGCTTATTTGCATTACTTATGTATAGACATTTGACATAACCATAAGCTAAAGCATACTAATCAAAAATGAATGCGAGTTTATATGCTTTGTCAGCAGTTGGATGCTGAGTAGGTCATTCCATGAGGCGATTGAAACAATGATATTCTCATTAAATGCCTGTACTAATCATTCGCAATCAGTGGCACAAAATAAGCGAAAAATGCTGGTGATTGTGGATGTAATTTGGGGTGGGCTAAAGCAAAACAACCGAATGACGAGATATAATTGCATCGTTTTAGCTATAATAATGAAGGATCTCCCAACTTTCCCATAAAAAGGATCGCCCCTGAATGTCTCTCCTGAATGATGAAAACAAAGGGCTTATCAAGGACAACTTCATATGGCGTTCTGGGAGCTGCAGAGGTTGGCATCATTTCAACTACGGTAGCTGCGGCTGCTTCGCTGCCTTTTTCATCCACTTCAATGAGGGCATCATGAATAACGCGTGAAATGACGAGAGGAGGTCCCTGCGTAAACATATTGGTGAAGTTTTCAGGATGGGCCTCAAATGGCTGTTTGAGTTCCATTTCCTGAAGATCATTGTGGAGGTTATTGATTTTATGTTGCATCTTAAATTTAGGCATCTTCAGGATAAAATTTGCCTCTACGCTATTTTTTCTCCATTCATTAAGATTTGCTGCAGAGATGTGAGGGAGCACTTCTTGTAAATCACCAGTTGTGTTGTAGACAATGCCCATATTAAACTGTCCTGTGCTATAAGGCAATTCCAGGTAATGAATATCATTCCTGACATAGCTTTTATAAGTAGCTTCAGTATTCATATCCATCATGTCCACCCGCACTTCTTTGCCGCTACTGGTCAAAAATGAGGCCTTTTTCGTATTGTTTTCATTGAATGTATACTTCCAATCTGCCTTAAAGTAAATCGCATTGACGAGATACATCATGGCATCCGGATCCACATAGTCCAGGACATCCTTTAGCAGTCCATTAGTTTGCCGGCTGATCCAATTGTTAATTATGTCCTTTGAAGCCGGATTTCCCATATCAAGGCCAGCCACTTCCGCGCCGTAATAATTGCTGACAGTTTGTCGGAAATGCGTTTTCAAGGTATATAATTCATTAAACCAAATACCATTCGCAATAGAAAGTTTTACTTTGGCGTCCATCTCCAGCAGTAAAGCCGTGAGCTCACGATTGCTTTCGTTGGCTTCATCCAAACTCATATTCCCGTATTTCAATAAGTTTCTAATTTGCACAAGCGACTCGGCATCATCACCATTCATGGTCATTGAGAGCGCCTGGTGAATACTAAAAGGGCTGAAAAAAAGGTTGGGTACATTTTCATCTTCTAGCTGCTGGAAAAGCTCAATGGCGAATTCAGAAGTGGCTTGAGATATCGCTACTTCATCACTGGATAAGTCTCTTAAGTTTGCTTTAATTTCAGGATTTACTATTTCCCGATGCTGGCAGGAGTAAATCACTATCAGAAGAAATAAAACGATAGGAAAACTTTTCATGGCGGTGGACTTTTTCAATACCTAGGTAGCGTTTAAGTTGTTGCTGTACTTAATTGCCAGACACCTTATGACGATAATTGGTTGTACCGTAAAAAAAATTTTGCAAATGAATGTTGTTCCTGTTAATAAATTTGGTAAGCATTGCTGTGAAGGGATAGTGTGCTCATTAACAGTAACCATGAGTTAATGATTGTTAATGAATAAACTGATTTAGTGAAGACTTAGCGAATTAATTAAGAAAATTTATAGTATCTTAATGTGTGCTATGTTATTCCTGATGCACTATTTGCACTCTGCTATGAATCGATTACATTTTTGGCTGCTGCTATTATTGCCTGCTCTGCTGGCATGTGAAGACAATGCGGAATCTTTTGTCATCCCTGAAACCAGTTTTACCGAAGAGAGCTACGGCTGCCTCTCACTGACAGTTTATAAAATCAACAGTGCCAATGATGCAACGCTGGCAGTGATAGGGGATAGAGAGCGGCTCAATCTATCGAGTTCCGAAAGTGTTTTTGACTTGGAAGAAATGGATGAATCAGCGCTGAAAGTAATGATCACTCAGCTGAATAAGGAAGCGATTAGCTATCATTGTGCAGACTTTATATTGGAAGATCAGATTGTAGTGGATGAATGGACGGGACTTAGCGGTACGGTCAAAATGACCATCATTGAAGATGAGCTGGCCACTAATCCCGATGGCAATCCGGAGTATTCTGTGAGCGTACAATTAGAAACCCTGACACTGGAGAATGCCAATGGAGATAAAATCTACCTTGATGAAGTCATCTTTTCAGAAGTGTATGTAGGCTGGCTTCCCGGCTGATATGCCCGGGAGCTACCAGAAAGAATAAATATTTAATCCATTTGGGCAGTCCCCCGCCACGCTGCAAGCCAAACGCACGTACCAGGCGGCGTCGGGCTTTCGGCACTCGCCAGGCCACGCGCAAAAATGCTATTTCGGGCTCAGACAATCACCTCAATCCCTCCTGCAATCTGCTGACATCATTTGTGAAATGCGCAAAAATTGTGGCTGGTATACAATAGTACTAATAATGGCAGCAACAGCTTTTAAGACCCTGC
>JBGSXH010000738.1:0-2824 GCA_041751515.1 Cyclobacteriaceae bacterium
CTGCACATTGCTTTGTGTACTAATGAGACTCGCGGCAATATTTTCAGCTATTTTGGTAACAAAGGATTGCGTCATTTCATCCATAGTATGGAGCGATGCCAGTTCTATTACGCCAACAACCTTTTGATTGTACATTAGCGGCACAAGCAGCAAAGAGCTTGCTGTGGCATCTCCCAATCCGGAAGTGATGTAGGTGTAACCCTGTGGAATATCAGTCATATATATGACATCTTTTTCCAGATAACACTGCCCAACAAGTCCCTGACCAATGCCGATCTGCTTATTGATGAATTTTTTTCGATCATAAGCATAGCAGGCGGCAAGCGTTAGCTGCGGAGTTTCCTGGTTTTCATCCAGCAAAAATATTGCTCCTTGATTGATTTTTAAGTATTTAATCAGATTGCTTAATAAATTATTGCACAATTCATCTTCGTTGGATTGATACTTACGCAGTATTTCGTTCACAAATGCCAAGCCCTGGTTGACAAATTTTTCCTCCTTTTCCCTTTCTTTAGCATCTTTTAAGCCTTCCTGCATTTTACCAAGTGCATTTCCCAATGCATCGTGTTCAGCAATTTCCCGCACGGTATTATAATCGCCGCGACTGATACTTTCTGCAAAGGAAATATTGTCATTGACAATATCGAGTTGGGAAGATAGCTCTTCTCTTGTTGCAGCACTTTCCTTTGTTTGTTGAAAAAATTTAAAACTCCAAGCACCACAAATACCAATGATGACCACTGCAAGCGTGCCATGAAAAAGGAAGGTGGTCAGGTCCATGTACTGTGACTGCGTGAAGTATATTTCACTCATTCCGGAAAACTGAAGGTATGCGAATGTAGCATGATGTCCCAAGATAAGGAGGGCCATCGGAATGTAAAGCTTCCAGTTTTGGTAAATGATCATTAATGCCGATGCTACAAAAGCCCAAAAATGCATTTCGAACATTCCGTGCATTTGATAGATGAACTGCGCCATAAATATTGAAAATACTGACGATGCTACGTAATGATGCCAGGTTTTATCAGGTAGCAAAATTTTAGTAACGAAATACGCAATTGTACAACTCAAGCCAACACCCAAAGCAACCAGCCACGTATCGTAAAACGTCGCCAGAAACAGGCCTGTCAGCAAGTATAAAATGATAGCAATAGATATGAGCTTATCTGCTTGCTGGTTAATTTTGGTGATAGCCTGAGTTAAATATAGATTCGTATTCATATTCTAAAAATTAAAAATTTTGAATGTGTTACTTTTTTTAAACTCACAGCCATAAGGTAGTGTAGCATAGGCGTCCATCACTGGGGTAGGTTCATTCTTTAAGAAGCTTTCAAGTGCAAGAGCTGCGTAATTAGTGTCTTTGGTAGTGCAATAGCGTGCCTTGTTATAGTTTCCGGTGAAGTATATTTTCATATCGTCGAGAATTACTGCTTGAGGAGAACTATATACTCCGCAGCTTTTTGCAATAGCTGCTTCTTTGTCATGTACTATTTTTATGTCATCTGGCAATATATCAGCGGCTTTTTGCATATTACTTTCTTCAGGAATGACGACTACAAATTCTATTTTAGTATGATATTCTGAATGTAATTCATTGAAATGCTTTATATTAAAAACTGAGCAGGGGCATTCGGGATTGAAGAAGTGAACGAAAACCGGCGTTTTGTCAATTACATGGCCAGCAGCCTTTGGCAATTGTATTCTTGTATTAATTGTCAGGGCAGTATAATCGGCCGGAACAGGTGTTGGTTGCGTGTATTGCCATTCCTGCCAATAAAATATTGAAATTATGACGGCCATACACATGGTCATTATAAGTGTTACAGCAATCTTTTTATAATTCATAAGTCAACATTCTAGAAAGGAAAGCCGGTGTACGTTTTACATTAATGTTGCTTCAAAGTGGAAAGTAACCGGCCATCTTTAAATTATTATATTCGCCGCGGTATATATATATTGATAATCAATTAGTTAGTATCAAAATTAAAATCATTTGTGGGTGTTTAACCCTATAATTTAAAGTTTTGAATTATCTTCACGGTCTTTATAAAGCACGTAATAGGAATGGATTATATTATATCAATTTCGTTGGTTGTTGTGATATATGGTTTTACCATTTATTACTATGGGAAGGAAAGGAAGAGGCTGATGCGAGAAAAAATAAAGGTTAAAGACATAGCGTCAAAAAGTGTCGTGGTTCCTTCTGAAGAAAACTCAAATGAAGAATCAAACGACAGAAAAGATAAGGTCGAAGAAAAATAATACATCATTTATCAAACTTTTTATGCTGCCATCATTTATTCTCAGAAAGCTTAAGGATGATTGTAAATAATACTAACCGTGGCTGGCAGATAATTTTTCAGAAAGCCCACGGCTTATTGGCGGCAGCTATCGGCCAGCATTGGAAGAAGTCCCAAAGACCTGATCTCTGGATGGAGACACTGATAGCCATAGCTGATCACGACGATAATCAGCACAATTGGTCAGGGCGTTTTCATCTTACTGAGCAGGGAGCTCCTCAGGATTTTTCTCTAAAACCTTGTGATCTGGAGCAAGCTAAAAGCATAACAGATTCAGCTAAATTTAAGTCGACGTGGATTGCGCTGCTTATTTCTAAGCATGTAGACTATCTATATAAAGCGGAGAAAAATAAAGACATCAAAAAATTCCTGAAAGATGAAGAATCTTTCAGAGAAGAGACTTTTGCCAGCAACAATATCTCGAAAAAAGAACTTGATGCTTCATACAACCTGCTACATTGGTGCGACCGCTGTTCATTAATTTTGTGCAAAGGACAAATTCCTCCGGATGAGAAAGAGCTGGA
>JBGSXH010000739.1:0-2300 GCA_041751515.1 Cyclobacteriaceae bacterium
ATGAATATGACGCAATGCGCGCTTATCATTTTGCAGAGATTGTCAGACAACATGATATCGATATTTATGAACTTAATGAAGATGTCACTATTAATGACAAAAACTTTCGTCGCGGCAATGCCTATATTATTCCAAGGAACCAGCCTCAGTATCGGCTCATAGAAGCCATGTTTGAAATAAGAACTGAATTTCAGGATAGCCTTTTCTATGACATTTCAGCCTGGACAATGCCTTATGCCTTTAACCTCCAATATGAACCCATTGCTAGACGAAGTTTCAATGAAAACTGGCTGGGGAATCGCGTAGAGGACCGGTCGATGGAAGGCAGTATAACTGGACAAAGCAGTGAATATGCCTATTTAATGCCTTGGGAACCGTATTATACCCCAAAAGCGCTATATGCTATTTTTGAAGCCGGACTCCGCGCCAAGGTGGCTACCGATGAGTTTAGTCTGAACGGTGCATCATATAGCTATGGGACCATTATGATACCGGTGCAAAACCAGGATAAGAGAAGCGAAGAAATAAAGCAAATATTGGATGATATTCTACGAGACGCACCAGTTGAAATTGTTGCAGTTGGTACAGGCCTAAGTCAGGAAGGTATAAACCTGGGCAGCCCTGCCTTTCAAAATATTGAAAAGCCCAAGGTGGCCATTCTTGCGGAAGGTGGTGTAAGCAGTTATGATGCCGGTGAAGTATGGCATTTGCTGGACCAGCGTTACAATATGCCGCTGACGATGTTGCCTCTGGGAGATGTTGGCACTGCTGATCTTAGCAGGTACAATGTCATTGTTATGGTGGATGGCAGTTACAGTACACTAGATGCCGATAAACAGCAGAAACTAAAACAATGGGTAGAGCAGGGCGGCAGCATTGTGGCCATGAAGAGAGCTGCGAAATGGCTGTCTGATACTGGTTTAACAAACATCAAGTACAAAAAGAATGAGCAGGATTCCACTCAACAACACAGTTATGTCACAATGAATGACAGACGAGGTGCTCAGGTTATTGGTGGTGCTATATTTAATGCGACACTGGATATTACCCATCCGCTGGGTTACGGGTATCGAGACGAAAACCTTACCGTTTTTAGAAATAATGCTTTATTTATGGAGCCTTCCAAAAATCCATACGGAAGTCCCTTGCGCTATACAGATGCTCCACTCGCGAGCGGGTATATTTCCGGGCCAAATTTGGACAGTTTAACCAATTCCGCCGCTATTACTGTGAATGCCGTAGGGCGGGGAAGAGTTATTTCCATGACTGATAACCCGAATTTCAGAGCATTTTGGTATGGCACAAATAAACTATTTGCTAATGCTTTGTTTTTTAGTCAGATCATCTCAGCAAATGCTGCAAGATAGAAAATGAAGCCAGGACTAAAATCCTGGCCTTTTCTATTATATTTGCCCCAATGAACCACCGCTTTTTTCCCCTAGATAAAAACTACATTTTAAAGGAAGCCCAGAGTAACCTCAAACAGCCGCTCATGAAGGCCATGTTTGAACATGTCAAAGCGGCGTATCTTCTTCAGTGCAATCCTTTGGGCCTGGAAGATGACAATATTATCCGCATCAAAAACTATGAGGAACTCTACCCGGTGGTGTTTTCAGACTTTTATGACAGTATTGCCGGAATATACCGCTACAAATACGGCTCGAATCAGCTTGAATTGCTATTCGATGGTAAAACGCATTTAGAAAGATATACTGAAGATTGGGAAAAGCAATACAAACTTTGGATAGCTGAGTTCTGCCAAGAATACCGTTTTTTAAAAGCTGTCTTGAAACTTACTGTCTTTAGAGAAAATTATAATATTGAGTATGCGGAAAAGCGGCTGCAAATTTTTTTAGTAACCAGATTCTCCCTCAAGCTGGGACGAAAAAAAGGACATATGGCGCTGCTTCAGCCATGATGAATGTTAAAGGCCTCGTAGCCTTCCCATTCACCTTCCTCGCAATTAACAGCGCTTACGGATGCTGCTTCCGGCCCCCGGGCACACCAGCTTAAAAAGTCCTCTAGCTTATCTTCAATACCTTCTGCTGCAATGATTACTGAACCGTCTTCTTCATTCCTCACAAACCCTTTCAAACCTAATTGACGGGCGACATCTCTGGCAGACTTTCTGTAGAACACACCCTGCACTTTCCCAATTACTTGAATATTATAATGTTTCATGTGAATGTAATTTAAGGCTTTAAGGTATATTTTAAAGCACTGATTGAAGTTTCAATATGATTTTAAATATTTACATCTTAGCAAGTTTTTAAATCAGGTTAAGAGAGTAAATTTTCATG
>JBGSXH010000740.1:0-12465 GCA_041751515.1 Cyclobacteriaceae bacterium
CGGCTAAACTAGCCATAGGATACAATTTGGACGAATTGAAAAATTCCATTACTGGAAGCACTTCAGCCTTTTTCGAACCTGCTATTGACTATGTTATTGTAAAAATCCCCCGATGGAACTTTGATAAATTTAAGGGCGCCAATCGAGAATTGGGTTTGCAGATGAAATCCGTTGGCGAGGTCATGGGAATAGGTCGCAATTTTCAAGAAGCATTGCAAAAAGCTTGTCAGTCTTTAGAAGTAAAACGCAATGGTCTTGGAGCCGACGGGAAAGAGCTAAAAGACAGAGAAGCCATTTTATATAGTCTTAAGCACCCTAGCTGGAACAGGCTTTTCCACATTTATGACGCTTTTAAGTTGGGGATTCCACTGCAAACTGTGCAGAAAATCACTAAAATTGACTATTGGTTTCTCGTACAGATTGAAGAGCTTATTGCTCTGGAAAATGAAATGAGCAACTTTACACTTGCTACGCTTCCTAAGCCATTGTTGATGGAGGCTAAGCAGAAAGGATATGCCGACAGGCAAATAGCTCATGTGTTGGATTGCCTTGAAAGTGAGGTCTTTAATTTAAGAAAAGACATGGGGATCAATCGGGTGTTCAAACTGGTAGACACCTGCGCTGCAGAATTTGAGGCCCAAACACCTTATTATTACTCTAGTTTTGAGCAGGAAAATGAATCAGTAGTTAGTGATAAAAAGAAAATAATTGTGCTGGGTTCCGGTCCTAACAGAATTGGACAAGGCATTGAATTTGACTACAGCTGTGTGCATGGCTTACTAGCGGCGAAGGAATGTGGTTACGAAACCATCATGATTAACTGTAACCCTGAAACGGTGAGCACAGACTTTGACGTGGCAGATAAGCTTTATTTCGAGCCTGTGTTCTGGGAGCATATTTACGATATCATTCAGCATGAAAAACCAGAAGGTGTCATTGTTCAATTGGGTGGACAAACAGCACTCAAACTGGCAGAAAAGCTGGAACGTTACGGCATAAAAATTATCGGCACAAACTATCAATCACTAGACCTGGCTGAAGACCGGGGGAGTTTCTCTACTTTATTGAAAGAGAATGATATTCCTTATCCTGATTTTGGAGTCATAGAAGATGCAGAAGAGGCGCTTACCCTTTGCAAGCGGATTGGCTTTCCATTACTCGTACGTCCTTCTTATGTATTGGGTGGACAAAGCATGAAAATTGTCATCAATGAAGATGAGCTTGAATCGCACGTGATTGATATTCTTAAAGACATCCCAGGCAATAAAGTATTGCTGGATCACTTTTTGGAAGGTGCCATTGAAGCGGAGGCCGATGCTATTTGCGATGGAGAAGATGTGTACATTATAGGCATAATGCAGCATATTGAGCCTGCTGGTATTCATAGTGGTGACTCTTATGCAGTATTGCCGCCATATAATCTGGGCGATTTTGTCATTCAGCAGATAGAAGCTTATACCAAGAAAATTGCGTTGGCATTAAACACGGTGGGCTTACTGAATATACAATTTGCCATCAAAAATGACAAAGTGTACATTATTGAAGCCAACCCACGTGCTTCACGAACGGTACCATTTATATGCAAGGCGTATCAGGAACCCTATGTGAACTATGCGACCAAGGTGATGTTAGGGGATAAGAAAGTGAAGGACTTTAATTTTGCACCAGTGAAAAAAGGGTATGCTATTAAAGTGCCGATTTTTTCATTCAATAAGTTTCCGAATGTAAATAAAGAATTAGGGCCCGAGATGAAATCGACCGGGGAGGCTATCTATTTTATTGACGATCTCATGGACGACTATTTCCTTAAAATCTATAGCGAAAGAAACTTATACCTCAGTAAATAAGTTTAAAAGACTGAGAAAATTGAAATTATGATCAAGTTCCTGCTTATACTCTTTATTGTTTTTTACCTGCTTTGGAAAGTTGGTGGCTTTTTATTCAGAAATATATTGTTGAAAAGCTTCATGAAACAACAGCAGGCTAATTTTCAACAAGGTAAGCAACAGCAGAAACAGTATAGAAGGCCAGCTAATGGCAATGTTAATGTTGAGTTTATACCACCCGAAAGTACTAGCAAAGGGAAGACCTTCAAAGGCGGTGAATATGTAGATTACGAAGAGATAAAATAAGATGGTAGCACTGGGTCAACTGGTGCTACCATTGTTTTTTCTTTCTCTTATTTTTAGGCCGCATATCTTTTTTTGTGATTTTATGATACTGCTGCGCCTTATAACTATGCAGCGTTTGCCCTTGCTGCGTTGTATATACAGTTTCTGTGCAGGACGATGTACTAAGTAAAATTGTGCCAATGATCCCGTAAAAAATTACTTTCATATTGATGGTATTATTGTCAAATGTCTCAAAGTTATACATTGCTTAGCAATTCTACGAAGCTCAGCACCTGATAAGCTTACATGGCTGCTAATGTGTGTAATATTGTTTTTAATTAACACCTGCTCTGATGAAGGACCCGATGACCAAGGCTTTTAGGTGTAGGAAACTAAAGACATTCATCGCTTGATACTTTGGGCACCAACACATAGCTTTCACCAAAAAAAGTTAGTTATGGCAGATACAAAAAATTTAAATATCTTTACGGATTGATATTTATACTATAGACTGTGTCTAACAATAATTTGGCTGGCAAGTGTTGCCAAAAGGATCCCATAAGGAATTGCCAAAAGTAAGACGCTTAATAAGAACATTTAAAATATTCATAAAGCATGGCTTGGTTCAAACGAAAGGACAAAGGAATTTTAACACCCACTGAAGCTAAGAAGGAGGCACCTGACGGTTTATGGTATAAAACGCCGAATGGGAAAATTATTCACATGCGGGAGTTAAAGAACAATGCCTATGTATGTCCGGATGATGATTATCATGTACGTATCGGATCCAAAGAGTACTTTGAAATTTTGTTTGATGAGAATAAATTTACAGAGCTTGATGAAAACATGAGTTCGGCTGATCCGCTGAAGTTTGTAGATAGCAAGCCTTACCCTAAGCGCATTGAGGCTACTCAGGAGAAAACAAACCTGAAGGACGCTGTGAGAACTGCACATGGTAAAATTAATGGAAGCAAGTTAGTTATTGCTTGTATGGATTTTAGCTTTATTGGAGGTTCTATGGGGTCGGTTGTGGGTGAAAAAATAAGCAGAGCAGTGGATTTCGCTATTAAGAACAAAACGCCATTTTTAATGATTTCCAAATCAGGTGGTGCGCGCATGATGGAGGCTGGTCTTTCTTTGATGCAAATGGCCAAGACATCTGCTAAACTTGCTTTGCTTTCTGAAGCTAAAATACCCTATATTTCTTTGCTTACTGACCCAACTACCGGTGGAGTTACTGCATCTTTTGCCATGTTGGGGGATTTTAATATCGCAGAACCTGAGGCATTGATCGGTTTCGCTGGGCCAAGGGTTATTCGTGAAACAATTGGAAAGGACCTTCCTAAAGACTTTCAAAGTGCTGAATTTGTCAAGGAACACGGTTTTCTGGATTTTATAATCGATAGACGAAACCTAAAAAGTCGTCTGAGTATTTTGATAAAAATGTTACATTAGTCCTCATTTAAAGCTCCTTTTGGAGCTTTTTTTATAAACAGCATAGTGATGCGCCTGATTCATAAGCCTGTACTCTGCAATTACTACCTGACTTACCGTTGCAATGCCAAGTGCGGCTTTTGTGACATCTGGGAGAAGCCTTCCCCGTATGCGAGCCTGGAGAATATTAAGCGTAACTTAAAGGCCTTAAAAAAACTTGGGGTCAAAGTAATCGATTTCACAGGTGGCGAGCCCTTGCTTCACCGGGAAATAGATCAGGTGCTTGCTATGGCAAAAAATCTGGGTTTCATCACAACCCTTACCAGCAACGCGATGCTGTACAAAAAGTGGGCGGAAAAAATCAAGGGAAAGGTAGACATGCTGCATTTTTCGATAGATGCCAGTACTGCCAGCGCCCACGATGCCAGCAGAGGAGTAGCTTGCTTTGACCTACTTCAGGAGGCTATACAAGTAGCTACTAAGCTAGGAGAAAAGCCCGATTTAATATTTACGGTCCATGAAGGTAATATTGCTGAAATAGCGCCTATTTATGAACAGATAAGCTTCCCCAATAAGTTGGTGCTCATCATTAACCCAATATTTAGCTACCAGGATGTTGCCTCATCGTTAACATTACAAAATGATGACTATGATACACTGGACCGCTGGAGCCGTAAAAAGTTGGTGTACCTGAATAATGCATTCTTAAAGCTTAGGAAGGATGGAGGGAATCATGTTGAAGATCCTGTTTGTAAGGCGGCAAGTTCATCCTTGGTGATCTCACCACAAAATGAGCTGGTACTGCCATGTTACCACCTTGGAGAAAAGGCTTTTCCCATTGAAGACAACCTGTTTGATTTATACAAGTCTGATGCTGTAAGAGATTTAATAGCTTTAGAAGGAAAATTGCCGGCATGTGAGGGGTGTACCATCAACTGCTACATGCAACCCTCTTTTGCCGTGGAATTAAATAAGTATTGGCTGGCTGCGCTACCAAGTACCATCAAGTATAATATGATGAAGGGTACCTGGAAGACATTACTACAGTAATTGGCTGAACTACTTTATTTTATGTCTAAATAAGAATTTATTTCAGCCGGGGTCAACTTTTTACTTTATCAGTATGTTGGCTATACAAATCGCAGGGAGTACATCAAAATGGGGAATTACTATATGCCATGCGTGCATTATTATTCTTCCGGCTTATAAATCGTTTTTGCTGTATGATTTAATGCTAAATGAAATATGGACGTTTCATTAATATTAAATATATTTGTGCTCCATTCGGTGGAATGTAAATGTTTTTCAATCAAACAATAAGAGATAAATGACTTCAGTTATTATCACGGCCATAGTAGCTTTTACTATCGTCATGTTGTTGCTCGTATTTATATTGCTTTTTGCCCAGTCTAAACTGGTGCAATCCGGCGATGTAAAAATTTATGTTAATGGTGATGAGAAAAACCCTATTATCGCGAAGGCAGGATCCAACCTGCTTACAACTTTAGGTGGAGAGAAAATCTTCCTGCCTTCAGCTTGCGGTGGTGGTGGCACTTGTGCCATGTGCAAATGCGTAGTGGAAGATGGCGGTGGCGAGGTGCTTCCTACAGAAGTAGGACACTTGACGCGTACAGAGCAAAAAGAGAAAGTAAGGCTTTCATGCCAGGTTAAAGTGAAGCAAGACATGCACATTCGTATTCCGGAAGAAATTTTCGGTATTCAGAAGTGGGATTGCGAAGTGGTGTCGAACTACAATGTTTCTACATTTATTAAAGAGTTTGTAGTAAGGCTTCCTGAGGGTGAAAACATGGATTTTGAATCCGGCGGATATATTCAGATTGATGTACCCAAGATTGTCTGCAACTTCAGTGAAATAGACATTACACCGCATCCTGACCTTGGTCACAAGCAGGACGTATTCCAGGGTGACTGGGATAAATTTAAAATGTGGGACCTGGTTATGAAGAACGATGAGCCTATTTTCAGGGCTTATTCTATGGCCAACCACCCCGCAGAAGGAAATATCGTTATGCTTACCATTCGTATTGCGACGCCACCTTGGGACAGAGCTGCAGGTAAGTGGATGGACGTGAACCCAGGTATTTGTTCGTCTTATGTCTTTACGAGAAAATCCGGTGATAAAGTAACAATATCGGGTCCTTATGGTGAATTCCATATCAATCCGACAGAGCGAGAAATGATTTATATTGGTGGTGGTGCAGGAATGGCGCCGCTCCGTTCGCACATATTCCATCTTTTCCATACTATGAAAACAGATCGTAAGGTTTCTTACTGGTATGGCGGACGTTCCAAGAAAGAATTGTTCTATGTGGAGCATTTTAGAGATATCGAAGAGAAGTTTCCAAACTTCCAGTTCCATGTTGGTTTGTCTGAGCCCATGGAAGAAGACAACTGGAAAGTGAAGAAGTCTTTAGAAGGTGAAGGTGATGGCTATACCGGTTTTATCCACCAAGTATTAATGGATAATTACCTTAAAGAGCATCCTGAGCCGGAAGAAATAGAGTATTACCTATGCGGTCCTCCTTTAATGAACGCAGCAGTTCTGAAAATGCTGGACGATATGGGGATACCACCAGAAAATATCCGATTCGATGATTTCGGAGGATAAATAGTAAAGCGGGTTTTTAACCCGCTTTTTTTATGTCAATTTCTTAAAGTTCTGCATCCAAATCTGTGGTTTAAAAGGTGGTAGTATGGAGGTAAGTAACTAAGCAGGATACTGTAGGCTAAAGCTACTATGTTCCTTTGCGAAAGAGATTGAGTGGAAAACCCGGAAGCCGCCGGAAAATGAAATATACCTTCTGCATTCTTTATATTTATTTCCCAAAAACCTACTGGCACAAGACACTTCGGCTGAGGATTTGGAAGGAAAGCTCGGGCCGGAGGCTTCGCCCAAATCTTTCAAGCACGATAAAAACGCTCCAAATTTTTTATATATTTAGGTGTAGCAAAATCCGTCCCCACTGTTTGGACGGAGAAAGACTTGTCTCAATTTCTTAACCTATTGACAGAAATGAAATCTGCATGATTAGAGTAAAACACCAACCGAGGGATGAATATAAAATCTTCGGTAGTGTGGCAGCTATAATCGTTAAGATTTCCATGTAGCCATAAAACAATTATACACACATGAAATACCCTAAATTAATGACCTGCATTGCTCTTGCTGCCATAGCGAGCAGTTGCGGAGATTCTCAGGAGGAAAATTTCCGGGAAAAGCTTAGCTATCCTGACACTAAAAAAGTAGAACAGGAGGACGATTACTTTGGTACGTTGGTCAGCGATCCCTACCGATGGTTGGAGGATGATCGTTCTGAGGAAACAGCGTCATGGGTGAAAGAGCAGAATAAAGTCACCTTTGATTACCTGGAAAATATTAACTACCGCGACGAGATAAAGCAAAGGCTTGAGGAAATCTGGAACTACCCGAAATATGGTAGTCCATTTAAAGCCGGTGATAATTACTTCTTTTATAAAAACGATGGTCTTCAAAACCAGAGCGTACTATATGTTCAGCCTTCTCTGGATGATGAACCGGAAGTTCTCCTGGACCCCAACAGTTGGTCAGAAGATGGCACTGTTTCACTGGGTAGTATAAGTGCTTCCAAGGACGGAAAGCATTTTGCCTATAGTGTTCAGGAGTCGGGCAGCGATTGGAGTGAGATTAAGGTAATGGAGGTTGATGGTAAAAAGGAACTGGATGATGAGGTAGGCTGGGTGAAATTTTCAGGGATTTCCTGGTATGAGGATGGCTTTTTCTACAGCAGTTATGAAAGACCTGAAGAAGGTAGTGAGTACTCTAAGAAGAATGAGTTCCATAAAGTATTTTATCATAAGCTGGGTGAAGAGCAGCAGAATGATGAGCTGATTTACGAAGATCAGCAGCATGCTTTGCGTAATTTTTATGCACAGACTACAGAGGATGAGCGATTCCTTATCATCAATGGCTCTGAGGGCA
Source organism: Cyclobacteriaceae bacterium (assembly GCA_041751515.1). Lineage (GTDB taxonomy): Bacteria > Bacteroidota > Bacteroidia > Cytophagales > Cyclobacteriaceae > JBGSXH01. The sequence goes on from JBGSXH010000740.1 coordinate 7,525, forward strand.
CCAGTGGCAATAGTGTATGGGTGAAAGACCTGAGCAGAATCAATAGTGAGTTTGTTGCCTTGGTAGAAGATTTTGATAATGACCATAGCGTTGTTGACAGTGACGGTGATGACTTGTTGATGATTACCAATTATGAAGCGCCCAATAACAGATTGGTGCGTGTTTCTTTGAAGAAGCCGGGCAAAGACAATTGGGAGGACGTTATTGGAGAAGAAGCAGAATTGTTGCAATCTGTGAATATAGCCGGAGGCAGAATGTTTGTGCGCTACCTTAAAGATGCTTATAGTCAGGTTTACCAGTATGGTGTGGACGGTAGTCGGGAAAAGGAAATTGAATTGCCTGGCATAGGCAGCGCCGGGGGCTTTGCAGGCAAAAAGGATGACACTTCACTATTTTATACTTTTACATCTTTTACCTTTCCGACCGCTATCTACCGCTATGATATCGGTGGGGGAGAAAGTGAGTTGTTCAGAGCATCGGACATCGACTTTGATCCGGAAGCGTATGAAACGAAGCAGGTTTTTTACAGTAGCAAGGATGGTACAAAAGTGCCTATGTTTATCGTTCATAAAAAGGGACTGGAATTAAACGGAGAAAACCCTACGTTTTTATATAGTTACGGTGGATTTGACATCAGTATGACGCCGGGGTTTAGTGTGGCCAGGCTTGCTTGGTTAGAGCAGGGTGGAATTTATGCACAGCCTAGCATTCGTGGCGGCGGTGAGTACGGACAGGCATGGCATGAAGGCGGTATGCTGGAAAACAAGCAAAATGTATTCGACGACTTTATCAGTGCTGCTGAATATCTGATAGCAGAGAAGTATACCAGCAGTGAAAGACTGGCCATTTCAGGAGGCTCCAATGGTGGTTTGCTTGTTGGTGCAGCAATGACGCAGCGGCCGGAGCTGTTTAAAGTGGCGTTGCCAGCGGTAGGGGTGCTGGACATGCTACGCTATCACAAGTTTACCATTGGCTGGGCATGGGCAGTAGAATATGGCTCAAGCGAAGACTCTGCTCATTTTGACAACCTGCTTGCTTACTCTCCTCTACACAATATTGAGGAAGGTGTAGCGTACCCGGCTACTTTGGTGACGACTGCAGACCATGACGACCGGGTAGTACCAGCTCACTCCTTTAAGTTTATCTCTGCATTGCAGGAGAATCATGGGGGAAATGCCCCAGTCTTGATCCGCATTGAAACAAAAGCAGGACATGGTGCAGGAAAACCCACCAGCAAGCAGATTGAAGAATGGGCTGATAAATATGCCTTCAGCTGGCACAATATGAATTTTGAACCCTCTTTCGAATAACAAAGACTGTGGAAATAGTTAAAATCTATCTGATTATCATTTTAAAATTTAGGCATTAATGTTTCGTGTTTTCATTGCTTTTTACTAAATTTGGTTTATGAAGAGTATTGCTATAAAATTTTTATTTTGCTTAGCGATTATAATCTCGCCGTTTTGTCAGCAGTTCGCTGCTAATGAAAGGGTTGTACCAATTGTTGAAAACACTGTAAAGGTGGAGGAAGAGGTTCAATACCGAAAATTAGCAATAGGCGATACTCAGCTGAAGGCAGATTCACTTATGAGAAAAAATGAGGTGAACGATCTGCCCAGTGCTGAAAAGGTAGAAGAGACTAAAAAGCTCTCTCCTATGTCTTTTAATTTCATTTACTACATTATTTACAAATTTAAGGATATTGATTTATCATCATTAATTCCTAAAGCCACTAGCGTTTTTAAATAGTGCACTATAATTTTTATAGTATAGACCCTGTCTGTACGTATTTTGAAAAGGCAAGACTTCAATAGTCTTGCCTTTTCCATTATACCGTAAACAATTCATAGGCTTATCAATTATATATCGTAACATTTTATCTCTTAATCTTTCTTACCTATGACCCTACCCAAATACCTCAAATATGTAATTGTAATCTTTGGGGTTGTATTAGTTGGGTTTATCCTTTACATAGGTAAAATTATTCTGATACCGCTATTTATTGCCTTTTTATTGTCACTCCTGATGCTACCCTTTAGTAATTGGGTTGAGCGAAAGGGCTTATCTAGGGGCATGGGCGCATCTCTTTCTATCGTCATCATCATTGTCGCTACAGCGGCAATGGGCTATTTTCTAACTTCACAGGTAAAAATGCTCATGCAGGATGCCGACAGGATAAAATCGTCTCTGGAAGAGTTTAAATGGGAGGCTCAGGTCTATATAGAAGAGAGCTTTGGTTATGAGGCCCGTGAGCAAGAGGAGTCTGTAGAAAAGGCTAGTGAGGAGTCAGAAGGCTTGCTAATGATGTTGTTTTCCATGGCATCAAATTTATTTATTGCCAGCATATTGCTGCCCATGTCCATGTTTTATATGATGCACCAACGGAGCTACTTTAAAAAATTCTTTTTTAAGTTGTACCCCGAAGAAGAGCATGGAACGATCCGAAAGCTTATCGAACAAGAGAAAACGGTGACTGTACGCTATATCTCAGGAATTATTGGCGTAGTGGTGATACTGTCTATTTGCAATGTGACAGCCTTGACGTTGTTTGGATTAGAGTATGCAATTCTATTCGGGGTTTTGGCAGCGGTTTTAAACATTATCCCGCTCGTAGGAACTATAGTGGGCTCCTTATTGCCAATAATTTTTGCAATGGTGATGTATGATTCCCTCGCAATGCCTATTGGTATAGCTTTTTACTTTTGGGGAATCCAAATTCTAGAGAGCAGTATTATAACACCAAATGTGGTTGGAAACAGGGTCAGTGTGAATCCTTATATGATATTGATAGCCATATTTGTTGGTGGGGAGCTTTGGGGACCTTTAGGCATGGTCTTGTTTATTCCTTTGTTGGCATTGGTGAAGGTATTGTTCAATCTTGTGCCAGATTTAAAGCCTTATGGGTATCTATTGACTGATCCTTCGGCTGGTGATTCGGGTTCATTACAGTCCTTTGTTGGCAAGGTAAAATCAAAATTCTCCGGAAAATAGATTTTAAATTCCGGAGTTGACCGGCTTTATACCAGGAACTTCTTTAAGTCTTCAAGCTTTAGGTTGCCCTCGTAATATGCCTTTCCGAAAATAACACCCCAGACGCCAATATCCTCTAAGCGCTGAATGTCATCAGTAGAGCGGATGCCGCCACTAGCCAAAACGCAAATGCCCGGGAAACGCCTGATAATTTCTTCATACAAGTCGAAAGAAGGACCTTCCTGAATGCCATCTTTAGAGATATCAGTAGTTTTAACATACTTTAAGCCACGGCTATAAAAGTAGTCAATATGTTCGAAAACATCAATTTCAGCTTTTTTCTGCCATCCTTTAAAACGGATGGTGCCGTTGAGTGCATCGGCCCCTAATGTGATATTCTCCCTTCCATATGAGATGATCCAGGAAGCAAATAATTCTTTACGGGTAACGGCGACACTGGCAGCAGTGATGTAAGTAGCGCCATATTCATATGCTTTTGAAATATCGCCATCTGTACTAATACCGCCCGTAAAATCTACTTTAAGGTCTGTGTGGCCCGCTATGGTTTCCAATATTGCATAGTTAACCGGACTGCCACGTCGGGCACCGTCAAGATCTACAAGGTGTATTTGTTTTATGCCTGCATCCTCAAAGCGTTTGGCAACATCCATAGGACTTTCATTATACACTTTTTCCTTATTAAAATCGCCCTGTTGCAATCGAATGGTCTTGCCATCTATTACGGCAATGGAAGGTATAATTTGTATCATATTAATTGATAAGGTTACTAACTTTTATAAAAATAAGTAATGCGCAGTAATTTGCAGACTTATAATTCTGCTAAAATATTAAATTGATGGAAAAGGCTCGCAATCTGCACTTAAAATTGAGAATATGCCATTTTAAATGGATGTGAACTTGAAATATATGTAAACTAATCTGGAAATACAAGTTTAAAGCCCCGGCCATGTATGGTGACAATCCTGACCTTAGGGTCGGCACGCAATAGTTTCCGGAGTTTGGCAATGTAGACATCCATGCTTCTTGCATTAAAGTAGTTGTCGTCTCCCCATACATGCGTCAACGCTTCTGAGCGGCTGAGAAGCATGTCTTTTCTTTCGAGCAATAAGCCTAGCAATGCAGCTTCTTTGGTAGTCAGGTGGATGGTTTTGTTTGTCGTTGCTAAAGCAGGAAGTGACAAGTCGAGGGTCAGCTGTCCAAGCTTGAAGGTACCTTTGGTTTGCAGATGCTGAGGCTTACAACGACGACAGACAGCATCAATACGCAGTAGTAATTCTTCCATGCTAAAGGGTTTGGTGACATAATCATCAGCACCGATCTTCAAGCCTTTTATTTTGTCTTCAGTCATTTGCCTGGCAGTAAGGAAAATGATTGGCGTTTGGGTGTTCTTATTCCTTATTTTTTGAGCTAGCGTAAAGCCATCCATTTTGGGCATCATAATATCCAGTATGCAAAGGTCAAATTGTCCGCTGTTATAGCTAGCCCAGGCAGCTTCTCCATGTCGGCATAATTTTGTTGCATATCGCTTATGCTGCAAATACTCCTGCAAAAGCAGGCCGAGGTTGAGGTCATCTTCAGCGATGAGAATGCGCAGGCTCATAGTATAAGGGTAGTTGAATGGTGAATACGCTGCCTTCTCCCGGTTTGCTTGTAACGGCAATATCGCCACCGTGCAGGATTAAAATATTTTTAACATAGGAGAGTCCCAGGCCAAACCCCTTCACTTCATGTAAATTGCCAGTGGACACCCGGTAAAAACTGTCGAACAGCTTTTTCTGATCTTCCGGTAAAATGCCGATGCCATTATCGTGAAAAGCTATCACAATCCGATCTCTATGGGTGCTGGTTTTCAGGAAAATGTCAGGCTTTGTTGCATTATACTTAAGGGCATTATCCAGTAAATTGCTGAATACATTATGAAGATGGTCCTTGTCGCCGGACACAATATTC
>JBGSXH010000741.1:0-2891 GCA_041751515.1 Cyclobacteriaceae bacterium
ATTATCTTCTAAAAGACTAAAATAGGCTATATTTCGATTCTTAATATCTATAAACTGAGTTTCATTAATTGCTAATAGTGATCTTCTACCCATAAAGTAAAAATATAGATCAAAAGAGTAAAATTGTTCCGTGCTATTAAAACGATGATATCTCTGACAGGCTTTTAATCATCTAGCCTAAGCATAGGAAGAATAGGGCAATAGTTTCGAGTAAAATGCAACAATTGTACGTTTATTAATTTGAGATTTGCTCCACCACAATCCATCTACAGACAAAAATCACTTTCCACCATTCTATCTAAAATATATAGAATGGTGAAAGGAAATTAATAGCAAATATCCAAGATGAAAGGAATAGTCCTTTCATAGTTTAGAATTGCTTCATTGATTCTGCTTTAAACCAGCCACATTTACAGTCTGTCCTTCAGTGCAGAAGCTGTTTTCGAACGATAAAGTTTATCAACCTCGCCAACCGGGGGACCTTGTTTAGCTGTCCGGGTTTTACGTGTAGGCGCTTCCTTCCAGGGCATTTCTCCTACAACCAGCTTGGGGATATTGATAAAAACATTTGTGCCGCTGCGCTTGGTAACCGCCTCTAATGGGATATATGTATCTGTTTTAAAAATTAAGCCCCTTGGCACTAGAATATAGTCTTCATTTTCCCCCCTACCCTTTACTATCTTTTCTATTGTACCAATATCACCATTGTCAGAGCCCTTTACCGTATCTCCTTCCTGAATAGCCAGAGAAGCATCCGAAATGGCATTTAAAAATTCATCGGTCGTCACCACCGCATTAGAAACAAGTGGCAGATTCAAATGAATCGCAGCTTCATATTCTGGAATACTTGCAGCCCCCATCGCATCTTTGATCATAGTTACATCATAACCATCTTCCATAGCATGACGTGCAGTAGACTCGCAGCAGAGGTTGGCCGCCATACCGGCGATGACAAGGTGGGTGATGCCCAGCTTATCCAGCTGCTCGGGAAGGTCAGTCCTGAAAACATCGCAGCTTTTATGCGGCAACAGCACGAAGTCTTCTTCCTGCGGCTGCAGGTCTGGGTGAAAGTCTGCCCCCCAGCTGCCAGCCAGGAACATCTTAGTCTCAAACATCATACGATTGATTCCGCTTCGCTTTTGAAGCTTCTCATCGGCATAATCGTCTTCAGTATAAGCCATGGGACCGAATAGAATTGGTATGCCTTTAGCCCGGGCTCCTTCAATCACTTGTTTAAGGTGATCAATCATGTTGTGCAGTTTCAGGGAATTCTTGGTGAGCTCATAAGCCGCACCTCCTTCCGACAAAAAATCATTTACGGGGTCTATAACCAATAGCGCAGTGCTGTCCAGTGGAAATGATAACGTGCTTTCAGATTTAGGCAGAAAAGTCGCCTTTGCCTTTGGCTCGTTAGGTCTTGTAGGTTCCATAATTTCTATTTGATTTTAAAATGTCTATTTATTTATTATCTACCAACCCCTATTACAGCCGCACTTATATTAACAACATCTTCAGAGCGCCTGAGCCAAAGCTGTGGACTGCACAATAGTCTAAAAGCCTATTAAATGGCCTTTCGTTTATAACTTTTTGTTTCCTGTAAGTGGACTTAACATTCGTAAAACTGATGACCTCCATCCAGAAGCCTGCAGTCAGCATAATCCATATGATGGCCTGAAATAATTACATTGATAACAAATGCAAGCTTTACTCCTGCTGCTCGAGAAATAATAAGAAGTCCTGTAAGGAGAACTGCCTTAATACATATAAGTTTATTATATATCACTGATATACAGCAACAAGCCCTGTATTTATTCAACAATTAATGAATTGTCTGCTGCACGACAGTAACAATAAAAAACTCACGAAAAGAAATTACCAGAGAGAAATGTTTATAAATTAGTACTGGTAGCCTTAAATCATCGACTAATAAGTCTTATTTAACACACTACATAGATTTTGATAGTCTTTGATATGATTGCAATAAAATATTGATCTAAAGCATTAAAACCGTGAAATATGCAACTGAATAGTTTTCAATCGAAACTGAGCAAAGAAAGTCCATACGATTTCTCTGGCCTAACAGCATTATTCATTAATTGTACTCTGAAAAAATCGCCAGCGGTGTCCCATACGGAAGGTTTGATGAAAATGAGCCAGGCAATTATGGACGCCAATGGCATAAAAACAGAATTAATTCGCGCAGTTGATTACAAGATTGCCTTTGGCGTTTACCCAGATATGAAAGAGCAAGGATGGGCATCTGATGATTGGCCTGCAATCCAGGAAAAGGTAATGGATGCAGATATCCTGGTTGTCGGCACACCTATTTGGCTCGGCGAAAAATCGTCTGTAGCATCCATGGTAATCGAACGCCTCTACGGATATTCTGGAAAACTGAACGAAAATGGCCAGTATGCCTATTATGGAAGAGTCGGAGGTTGTCTGATTACGGGTAATGAAGATGGTATAAACCACTGCGCTATGAATCTGCTTTATTCTCTTCAACATTTAGGTTATGTAATACCTCCTCAGGTTGATGCTGGATGGATTGGCGAAGCCGGACCAGGTCCTTCTTACCTGGATGAGGGTTTCGGCGGTATTGAGAACGATTTTACCAACCGTAATACTACCTTTATGAGCTGGAACCTGATGCATCTTGCTAAAATGCTTCGCGATGCCAATGGTATTCCGGCATACGGCAATCAATTGTCGGAATGGGATTCCCGGACCAACAAAGACAATCCCAATCCTGAATACAGGGCCTAAAAGCAGGATGATCAAATTTATAGCAGACTATACGCCACTGCAATTATTAAATTAAATATGAGCACCTATGAAGTTAGGATTGGAAATAGGAAAGCGTACAAGCTTAATTTGCCGGCGCATAAGAC
>JBGSXH010000742.1:0-1986 GCA_041751515.1 Cyclobacteriaceae bacterium
ATATTGCTATATATTGCATTTGGTCTCAATTGGCAGCTGTTTTTCATATTTTTTGGCCTCGGACTGCTGGCCATTTTAGCAGCAATCGCCTATACAGCCAGCAAAAATCCATATGGCTATATTGGTTTGGGTGACATTTCAGTCTTCATATTTTTTGGTCTGGTGGGCGTCATTGGTGCATATTTTCTTTTTTCCGCCTCATTTTCAATAGCTTTGCTTTTTCCTGCCATTAGCTGTGGTTTTTTTTCCACTGCAGTGCTTAATATTAATAACATTCGCGATATCGGTTCGGATGCTGCTGCTGGCAAAAAATCGATTCCTGTGCGCATAGGCAGGGCTTCTGCTGTTTACTATCATTGGCTGCTTTTGCTAGGGGGCTGGCTCGCAGCCATGCATTTTACTTTCTGGTATACCGACGGTATCAGTCCATGGATTTATCTTGTGACACTTCCTCTCTTTTTGAGGAATGCTTTGGCAGTGAAGCAAAAGGAAACTGCTGCGGCCCTAGATCCTTTTCTGAAACAAATGGCCATCGCGACTTTGTTCTTTGTATTAGCCTTCGGCTTTGGACTATTGGTTTAAACTTTTAAAATTGATATGGGTTTTCTACTAAAATAACCTTAACACTATGGAAAAGATACTGGTACCTACCGATTTTTCTGAACAGGCCTACAATGCTGTTTTATTGGCATCAGAACTTGCCCGACGTAATTCTGCTTCAATTCAGCTGGTGCATGTAGTGGAGTACCCAGCAAGCTCATCGTTTAATGCACTGGGAACTGGGGCCATGGAGGGCGTAGATAACGCCTATTTGCTCGACCTCATGGAAAATGTAAAGCAACAAATGGAAGATCTGTTGAAAGATCCGATTTTAGAAGGTATTGTAGTTTCCAGTGATATTCGTGTAGGTAATCCTTTTACAAGCATCTCATCGGATATTGCCTCGGCAGACGTGGACCTTGTGGTGATGGGAACTCAGGGAAGCAGTGGTATAGAGGAAACATTACTGGGCTCTAATGCTGAAAAGGTAGTTAGGTTGTCAAAATGCCCGGTAATAACCGTAAAGGACAAGGTTAACATTGGTCAGATAAAAAATATTGCTTTTGCAACGAGTTTACGTGATAACCACGCAAAGCTCATTCATGAGCTGAAGAAGCTGCAGGAAACTTTTAATGCAACACTCCACATTGTCAGGGTGAATACGCCTAACAATTTCGCTAATGACAGAGAAGTAAGGGGGCTTATGAATGAACTTGTAACCAAGTATAACTTGTCTGATTACACCATCAATATTTATAATGATGTAAGCGAAGAAGATGGCATCATCTTTTTCTGTGAAGATAATAAAGTGGATATGATAGCCATTGCCACCCATGGCAGAACGGGAATCATGCATATATTGAGTGGCAGCATTGCTGAAGATGTTGTGAATCATGCGAAGAGACCTGTTTGGACCTTTAACCTGAAGAATCAATGAGCAAGAAAGATAAGAGACGCACCGGTGTCATTTATAGCACAGATCCTGAATTCGATTACGAGACTAACGAAACAGAGCAGCCAGATACTTTGCCCAATAACAAGCAGATGCTGGAAATAGCCCTCGATAAAAAGCAGCGGGGCGGGAAAAAGGTAACTTTGGTTTCAGGCTTTATCGGGAAGGAGGAAGATTTGAAGGAACTTGGTAAATTGCTTAAACAATTTTGTGGTGTTGGCGGTAGTGTAAAAGATAATATTATTATAATACAGGGGGATATGAGAGATAAAGCGGCTCAATATCTTGAAAAGGTGTCAATTAAGCATAAGAAAAGGTAATTTGTGTATTATCAAATAGATAATTATTTACCGGTTTGATAAATGCATATAGCCGACATATTAATATTAAATGGGAAGAAGCAAGCTGAGGTTATTTAACTTCCATGTTTTTATATTACCAATATATTATTTATTTTCTTAAAATATTTGGCATTATGCTTGATATGCAGTAGA
>JBGSXH010000743.1:0-3219 GCA_041751515.1 Cyclobacteriaceae bacterium
AATGGCCAGAAAGATGGCGGTAAGCGCGCTCAAAATCATCCGCAAAATTTGTTATGTCATCAATAGCAACAGGCAGCGTACTATCCTGTCCGACAAAACAGGCATGCAACACGGGCGTAGCAAACCTTATCTCCTCCAGTGAAAAACCGGAAGCTACCATACGCTGCTCCAGCTTGCCTTTAATAGCCCTCACCATCGCATCGAACTCCGGCAGAAATTCCTGAGAAGTCTTCAATACAGATTCCGTATGCTGTAACTCGTGGTTGGCATGGCCTATACCCAATGCACTGAGCACACCGGCCTGTGCCGGGCTTAATATTTTGTTGATATTGAGTTTCTCCGCTATGGCACAGGCATGCTGCCCTCCGGCACCGCCAAAAGCCAGTAAAGCGAAGTCTCTGGCATCATATCCACGACTTATGGAGATTTTCCGAATGGCTTCGGCCATTTTTTCATTGGCAATATCAATCAATCCCTGAAGTAAAGCCTCCAGCGTGATGTCATTTCCGGCTGCTTTCATCTCTTGCAATAAAGCATCTGCAGCTTTGCGGGCATGATCTTCAAAGAGGGGAATGTTAAACTCTGAGACAGTTATCCTTCCCAAGAGCAAATTGGCATCGGTAATTGTAAGGGGACCACCAGCGCCATAACAAGCTGGCCCTGGAAAGGCACCCGCACTTTCAGGACCGACCAAAAGTTGCTTTCCGTCAAAATGACAGACCGAACCTCCTCCTGCCGCCACAGTTTCAATGGCCATACACGGCGCATAGATTTTAGCTCCCCCGACTATCGTAATATAATCTTGCGCAGGCTCTTTGTCAATTAAGGCAACATCAGTACTTGTTCCCCCCATATCCAATGTAATCACTTTGTCTATTCCACATGCTCCTGCAATTGTATGTGCGCCCTTTACGCCTCCGGCCGGGCCGCTTAGTAAACTATCTTTAGGTTGAAACTTACCAGAAGCAAGCAAGCCGCCACTGCTGGCCATCCAATAAATTCTGGCACTACTGATCTTTTCAGTGATGCTACTTTGGTAGTCATTGATGATAGGCTTTAAATAGGCATTAATAACTGTTGTCTCCAACCGATTTAGATATCCAATAGTGTTCGATAATTCATGCGAAACAGATACAAAACCATTTAAATTTCCAGAAAGCGTCGCGACCAGCTGTTGCTCGTGTTGTGGATTGACATAGGCATTGAGCAAGCAAATAGCAACAGACTGCCCACTTGCGCAGCTTAAATCCTGTGGTTCAGGCATTTTAAGATGCCTTCTGGGATGACCCTTGGCATCAATTCTTTCATCTACGCCGACAGTTTCTGCAACATAAGAGGGTCGGGCAGGTATATCGAGCTGAAAAATATCAGGACGTTGCTGACTGCCAATGGATAACAAATCTTCAAAGCCTGCCGTGACAAAGAGCTTAACCTTTGCACCCTTTTGCTCTAATAAAGCATTGGTTCCTCTCGTAGTACCTAATCGCAGCTGAGTCCGTGGAAAATCAGCATTTAAGGATATACCCAACATCATCCTAATGGCCAAAACAGGTGCCTCCTCTCCGGCAGTTACCTGTATTCCCTCTCCCTGCTTTCCGACAAATGCCCTATCCAGTTTTAGGCTGCTATTGGCGTGGTCATATGCGAGTATAGTATATCGTTGCTTGCCAATATCTTCAAAATAATATCCCTTGATTAAATCCTTTTCCAGCTGCCATCTCTCATGAATAAACAAGGTATTGCCTTCTATTCTTTCCACTGTTGCAGGAAGCTTGCCCGAACTTAGTACCTTTTTATACCAATACTTGCCACTACTGTCTACTCCTATGCAATCTGTAAAAGTTCCACCTGTATCTACCCAGATCTTCCAGGTTGCTTTGTCATTCATTATTCAAAAATTTGTAACTGTATACTGTACAATATCTTTAAAGATAATAAAAAAAGCCTGCTCGTAAGAACAGGCTTTTTAAAATGAATATTGAATTTTTATTCCTGGAAATTATAAACGCTTTCAAAGTGGGTAAAGTCTTTGGAATTGATTTTCAGATCTTTTAAGAAACCTTCTCTAATATCGTAGACAAGTCCATGTAAATTGAGGGTCTGCCCTTTGGATTTTGCGTTTTGAACAATACTGGTTTTGGATAAGTTGTACACCTGCTCTATCACATTAATCTCAACCATTTTGCGCTGCTTCTCTTCATCATCTTGAATAGCATTAATTTCATCGTAATGCAATCTAATGACATCTTTGATGTTTCGGAGCCAGTTATCGATTAGACCGAATTGCTTGTCAGATAATGCAGCGGCTACACCACCACAACCATAGTGTCCGCAAACAATGACGTTTTCTACTTTCAAAACCTCCACCGCATACTGCAGAACAGACAACAGGTTCATATCTGTATGCACCACTAAATTAGCGATATTTCGATGGACGAACATTTCACCAGGATTTGTACCCGTAATTTCATTTGCTGGCACACGAGAATCTGCACATCCTATGAAAAGGTATTTTGGCTCCTGCCCTTTCGACAGCTTATTAAAGAACTCCGGGTCCTGTCCAAGTTTGGTTTTGACCCACTTCTTGTTGTTTTCAAAAATTTTATCTAGCATCGTGATTTTTATTTAAATGAAACATCTTATCAGAACAACGGCCAAAGTCGCTTTAATGTTAATTTAAACTCCATTCCACCGCTGCTGCAAATATAATAGGCATATCGACCATGCCAACTCATTCATCCTAATGCTCTCCCAAGCAAACTTTACGTATGTATTCGTTGTTTCACTAATGTATAAACATGGATTTAATGATTGAAAATTTGAATAAGCACAAAGCGGAGCGCACTAGCACCGGAAAAACATATCAATTGCCCTCCCTGGGCATGATGTTTTTGTTAATTTTAAGCATTTCCTGCACTTTAAATTCAGAAAGTTCGGGGCAAACCGCAAACATAAAGGAGGATTATATGAAAAGTGACACTGTAGTAAAATCAGACAAGGAATGGCGTGAGAGCCTTTCAAAAGAGGAATATCATATTCTTAGAAACAAAGGTACCGAAAGAGGTTTTACTGGCAAATATGATGGTTTTTACGAGAAGGGCATGTACCATTGCGCTGGCTGTGGCAACCCTCTGTTTTCATCTGAGACTAAGTTCGATTCAGGCTCAGGCTGGCCAAGTTTTTATGCCCCTATTGAGGGTGATCAGGTGAAAGAGGTGA
>JBGSXH010000744.1:0-2903 GCA_041751515.1 Cyclobacteriaceae bacterium
CCTATAAATAGACCTTGTAGCCCAGCATTGATATTGGTAAAAGTATTATCGCCATTATTTTTATAAATTCCCGTAAACGTAGTGGTAGGGCCAGTTCCCGACCTTCCCTGATAGGCAATATCCAAATAACCATCATTGTCATAATCACCCCACTGTGCGCTGGCATAGTCCACACCTTGTAGCCCTGCATTAATATCTGTAAAGGTACCATCCCCATTATTTCGATAAATAATAGCATGCCTCACAATAGGCCAATCAGAACCAGCAAAAAACAAGTCTAAATCTCCGTCATTGTCAAAATCTCCCCAAGCCAAAGCACTGTAAAATCCGCCTTGCAGTCCAGCGTTGATGTCAGTAAATACACCGTTCCCATCATTCCTATAAATAATCGTAGTAGGATCATAATTTGTATCATAACCTGATACAGCCAGGTCAAGGTCTCCGTCACCATCATAATCGCCCCATTCAGAAGCTGCATTTTCACCTACACCTGTGATCGAGGTGGTAACTGCAATCAATGCGCCCTCAAATGACCCAGTAGCTACACTAAATCCAAAACTTGTGGGAGTAGCTACTTCGGCACCTAATCCCAGCACTCCATCTGTGATTGTTACCGTTATACGTTCCCCTGTTTTTAGTACGGTGGTGGGAGTAAACGTAATGATACTATTATCCGCACCATAAGCCCAAGTTCCTTGGACTATTCCCGATTGACTGCCTTTAATTTTAATATTATCATCTGTTGTCTGGTTTGCAGCAGTAGTATTATTGTGGACAGTAGCAATGTCAACATTTGCATCAAAGTCGATGCTGATTACTCCGTCAGATGCTGCATTGAGCACATTTACCTGCGGTGTGGTTGAGGTGATTACCAATGGCTGAGCAATAGCCACATGCCCAAAGGCAAGCAAAACGAAAGCAGCAAAACCGAAGAGCAGTTGTTTTAACTGCCCCCGGATTGCGCTGCTGCTGTGGTTAGATTGGTGGATATGATTCATAATACTTCAGGTTTAGGTCGGGTGGGTTGTGGTTTGGAGGCGAGAAAATGTAAGTTATTTCTTTTTTTCCTGTAGTGAAGGAATACTTTTATCGAGAAAATGCATTGTATCCACCCTCTTTTGTTAGTGTGGGTGTAATGCCTTTCATTTTGATACTGGACTCTTTCAATATTCTCTTCTAACACGGCTGTCATCAGGATTCTGCGTTTTCTAATGCATTACGAATAGGTAGAAATGTCATTCCCAGTAGTTTTTTTGACTTTTCGTTTCTGTACACTTGCTTGCCGGGATGTGCAGAAGCCTGTCCATTCAGCATATTTGTAATGTCAGATACCGGATAACTCTCTGTGGCTATCAGGAAGTTTTCGCCATGATTACCCGAAAGTGTGGCTGCTTTAAAGGCGGCCTTCGCTACATCTGTTACACTTACCATCGAAAACAACACATCATGTGCATACAAAAACTCCATGAAGGGATTGGGCGCGAGCTTCGCTTTCAGTAAGGCTTGCATATTGGTAGAGGTAGAATCACCCCGCTTAGACATGGACTTACCTACCACCATCACAGGTGAAATAGAAGTGATTTCAAACCTTAAATCGGGGTGTTCCTGTATATATTTATCGACCGTTTGATTGGCGATAAACTTTGCCTGAGCGTAAGGGTGGCTTTCTTCACTAAAAAAGTAGGACTCATTTTCGGTGAAGATATCCTCCGGTGATTTGCCATCGGCAGGCAGTGGAAAATTGGTGTTCATCGCACCTACCGAAGCCACAAATACAACTTTCTTTACAGATGTGACTGTACTGACTACTTCCAAAAAATTTTCCGTCCCCTTAATGGTCGGCTCGATGAGTTCCTTTTGCGCATCGGTAAAGTCCAACTGAAAAGGCGTACCGCAGTGGATGATGATGTCGCAATCTGATGCGAAGTTGGCCAGCTGCTGCTTATTAAGCACATCCAGTTCGGCAATATGCAATTGATCTGCTTTTTCTAATTGCATGAGGTGATCGTACTTGCCGCTACTGGTAATATCAGTGGTCGATACCTTCACTTCATATCCCTGTTCGAGAAAAAGTGCTGTTATGTAACTCCCTATAAAACCAGCACCTCCGATGATTCCTACTTTTTCCATCTCATTTGATCGTTAAATAATTAACTAAAACACTCTTAAATAAGGTTTTTGAGCAATACCAAGAAACAGTTTCCGTAGATGAAATGAAACCGGGGTAGGACGAAGGGGTCGTTTTATTGTCCGAACACCCTGAAATATTTACCGGAGCTTACAGCGTCTGAAGACGTTTGATCAACTCTTCTTTGAGGGGCTTTGAAATAGGGATGGCCTTTTTACCTACAACCAAATGGCTGGTGGCGACTTCATTGACATTGGCAATATGGACAATAAACGAGCGATGAACCCGCATAAATAGGCCAAAGGGAAGCTTATCTTCCAACTGTTTGAGTGTTTGTACTAGGATATATTCTTTGTCGTCCGTACAAATCTTGCTGTAGTTGCGGTCGGCCTCAATATAATTGATCTCTGCAATAGCAACTTTCACCAGTTTATCGTGGTTGCGTACAAAAAGGTAATCACTCAGTACATATGCACTTTCGGTGGTTTCAGTGACGGGAGGTTCAAAAACTCCATCTTTTTGCTGCAACTGGGTAACAGTCAGCTCAATGGCACGCTGCAAATCCAGTTTCTTGTATGGCTTGGAAATAAATGCATACGGATGTGTATCTTTTGCCTGATTAAAATGAGCCTCGTCGGCATTGGCAGTCAAGTAAATAATGGCAATATCCGCATGCTGCTGTATCCGTCGGGCTGTTTCAATTCCGTTTATTTCTCCTTTCAATTGGATATCCAGCAACACCATATCTGCAGGATTTTCTTTAACGTGTATCACC
>JBGSXH010000745.1:0-3397 GCA_041751515.1 Cyclobacteriaceae bacterium
AAAATGCTTACCAAGCCTCTATTGAATGCAGTTGTTTCAGAAGTTTTAGCTCCTGCTAATGATGCTTTTGCTTTTTCGTATTCAGCCATTCTGATTTCAGCTACACCTTTCAATGCGTTAATGTCAGATTTAAGTTCATTGGATGCACCAGACTCAGCTTTTTTCAATGCCTCGTAACCTGTAGCATATTCTCCATTCATGAAGTATGCAGATGCAATATTTGCTTGAATTTCAGGTGCATTTGATTTATTAGCAGCTATCTCAAGCTGAGTAATAGCATCTTGAACCAATTTAGTTTTATTATCTGCACCGGCTCGTGCCATATCCAAATAGGTAGCAGCAAGGTTGTTATGTGCAACCCAGCTACCATCTCTTTTGGTAGCTGCCTTATACAGAGCTTCTTTTTCGCTAAAAGATGGCGTTAATGAAGCGGCATATAAGAATTCCGCATTTGTTAGAGCATTCGCATTGGCTGAATCTTTTATAATTTTCTTAGCCAAGACGCTTATTTCAGCACGTGTTTTCTTTTCTTTTACGGTAAGTATTTCTGTTTTTGCAGCACGCAAACCAGGATAAACTTCTTTAAAAACTTTTTCGTAACCGTTTACTTTTCTAAGTTCTTTCTCTTTGTCTTCAAATGTTCCTGAACCATCAATGATTCTCAACATTTGATTTTTAGCGTCATCAGAAATTCCTGTATAAGCACGTAAAGCAACTTTTAGACCAGTCCAATCTTCTACTACTGGTTTAATAATAAATTTGATCGAGTCGGCAAGACCTTTATAGTCATATCGACGCATTTGCTGCCTGTAATAGTTTTCAATTACTTTAGCTCTGTCAGAGGACAAGTTTCTATTAATCCTTTCAGGGCCCTCTGGAGAGTGAGTTCCTGTGATTGTTACCGTTCGGGTTACATTTTTCGCAGCAATGAATGCCGAAAGATTTTTTTGTTTTGCAGTATTAGTTTCTCCACCCGTTTTCAAGTTACCAACGAAGGTAGAGCGACCTTGCTCAAAGAAGAAATTAATAGTAGTAGGTTCTAATTCTTCTCTATCATTATATCCATGATCTGCATAAGCTGCAAGATAGACATCTTTAACAGCAGATGAAGTTGTAATGACACCTGGAGCAACTTCCATCTTAGGAGAGGATGCAGATTTACCATTACGTGGATCCGAAGCAACACCTTGTACAAAAAGTTTACCTGGATTCATATCATCCGTAAACGCAAAGGAAAAGTCACCACTTTTTCTTGATGTTGAAGAGCTGCTGTTTGGAAAATCATCCGCTTTGAACTCAATCGAACCAACTTCAATTTCTTTGTCACCGTATTGATAAAAATTCTTAACAGTGTAAACTTTCCCTTTTGGCAACATTTTGGGAGGTAAAACAGCTGACATGTTGTAAGGAACTTTACCACCGTGAAGTTCTAGTGGATTGGGATTTACCTGTAAATCTTGCTGGGATGCCAGTTTAATCATTTTACTGAGTGAACAGCCTGAGAGTATGGCCGCAACAAACAACGTTGCAAAGGCAAGGTTGAAATTTTTCATTTTAATCATGGTTTAAATTATGCTTTATCTAGTAATTAGACTTTTCACTGCAATAATAAATTAAAAAAGCGAATAACTAAATGATTACATGTAACAATCGGCTATATTTCTAGGTATATTTGTAACTGCAACGTATTAATTAACTACATGCAAAATTTTCTGGAAAAATATGCCTTTGGTGTCTGTACCAGACTTGGTGAGAAGTTGAACATTCCAACTTCTAGTATCAGGTTGTTTTTTATTTACCTTTCATTTTTGACTTTTGGGTCTCCTGTTTTTTTATATCTTGCTTTGGCGTTTATTATGAATTTCCGGAAATTGTATCGACGCAGGAATAATTCCTTGTGGTACTATTGAATTTTTACAATTCATTAAATTTCTTTCTTGAAAGCAAATAATAGCTAAAAACAATACTCTTAACGTATTTGCTTTTGTTAACATTGGCCATTTTCAATCCTTTCCTTTTTTGCAGTATACCCGGTATTTGCAGGTAAAAATGTAAATGTGCTTTTAAGATTGCTTTGAAGTGACTAAATCCGCTGTTTTTCATAAATACCAAAGCTGCTACGATATCGAGAAGAATTCTTACTGGTATTTTCCATAATTGGACTCTCGGTAAATTTTTGAGCATCATGGAAAGGCCGTTCCTGAAATTCAGATAGGTCTTAAAAGGACTTGTTTTTGATAAAGTACCTCCACCAACATGGTAAACTACGGATGCTGGTATGCAGGCCAGCCGGTATTGTTGATTTCTTATCCGCCAACAGAGGTCAATCTCTTCCATATGAGCAAAAAATTGCAAATCAAATCCGTCGCATTTATGAAAAATATCAGCTCGTATCATCATACAGGCACCGCTTACCCAATCTACATCAATATTTTCTTCATATTGGCCATGATCCGTTTCTAATTCCTGGAAAATTCTGCCTCTGCAATAGGGAAATGCCAGAGAATCTAAAAAACCACCAACCGCACCGGCATATTCAAACTTATGCTGGTCGTGAAAAGATTTGATTTTTGGTTGGACAGCAGCGTATTTAGGGTTCTGTTCCAAAAATAACAATAATGGATCAATCCAGTGTTCAGTTACCTGCACATCCGTGTTGACCAAGATATAATATTGGCTTTGAATTAGCTTTAACGCCTGGTTATATCCACCTGTAAACCCCAGATTTTTATCAAACCTGAGGAGCTTAGCCTCCGAAAAATGGTTTTCGATTAGATGGATTGAATTATCTGTAGAGGCATTGTCTGCCACATAAACAGTGTGTGGCTTAGAATACTTAATAAGATCAGGTAGAAACTGCTGTAGGAAATCGGCTCCGTTGTAGTTGAGAACAACTACTGAAACTTGCTCCATTAAACCATGTTATTTAAATCTAGACCCGGAATGTTTGGTATCATACCCTGAGTCACTTCTTGCAAATGGGCTTTCGCTTTTTCCTCGGCGTTTTTCATAGCTATGTTGGTCGCAGCAATTATTAAATCCGAAATAATTTCTTTTTCGTCAAACAGGCTGGGGTCTATTTCTAGTTTAACAAGTTCTTTTTTCCCATTAGCGGTCGCTTTTACCAATCCGCCACCCGACTCTCCTTCGGCAAATATATGTTGAAGCTCTTCTTGCGCCAATTTCATTTTTTCCTGGACCTCTTTTACCTTGCCCATCATTTTCATCATGTCAAACATTGTTTCTTTATTTTAAAATTAGAAAAGAACCAAATTGTGAATATAGTTCATTTTGGCTGTTTTTAAATTCTAGTTTATAGGTATAACTACCAGGTATAACTTCATCGTTTTGCAATCGGCCATCCCAGCGAGGGTCACCATTTTCAATAAACATTACC
>JBGSXH010000746.1:0-1750 GCA_041751515.1 Cyclobacteriaceae bacterium
ATGGTAACGATCGGGACTTCCTGTAGTACGGGTAGTGCTAACTTTTCCACCATCAGTTTCAAATCATCTTTTTGCTCATTCTGGATGTCAAAGATGATAATATTCGGATCCTCGGTACTGGCCTGTAAACTGATGGCATTCACCAGGATGTTTTGCGTAAAATAAAGAACACTAATAAGGAATGTACCCAAACCAATGGACAGAACCAGAATATGCGTCTGATTACCAGGACGAAAAAGGTTACTTAGACTTTGTCGGTAAACGAAGGACCAGCTTGTTGGAAAAAAGCGCTTTATGGTGGCCATCATCAAATTGGCTAAGCCTGTCAGTATTGCCAGTGAAACTAAAATTCCGGAAGTGAAGATGGCAGCATTGCGCCAATCTCCCAGCTGCCAATATGCAAAAAGAAGGATAAATACGACGATAAGACCCACAATACTGTAACTGAGCACAGTGGTAGTTTTCGTATTGCTTTTCTCTGCATCGGCCCTTAAAACACTAAGTGGCGAAATACCCCAGATGCCCGAAAGTGGCAGGAGTGCAAAAAGCAGAGCCATCGAAAAGCCTAAGCTGATACCCATCAAAACTGCACCCCAGGAAAGCGTGATGGTAACATTTACCGGCAAAAATTCTGCAAAAACATGGGGAAAGATGAGTTGAACAAGGGAACCTCCAATAGCTCCCAAGACAGCTCCCAGCAAGCCAATGAACGCTATTTGAATAAGGAAAATGACAAATGTTTGCCAATTACTTGCTCCCAAACAGCGCAATACTGCAACAGTATTGATCTTCTCTTTTATATATATATGGATTGCACTTGCAACACCGACACAACCTAAAAGTAGTGCTATAAAGGCGACAAGGCTCAAGAACTTGCCCACATTTTCGTAGCTTCTGCCGAGACTTTCTCCGGTAGACTCCGGCGTGTCATAACGCATGCCTTCTTCTTCTAAAAGTGGCTTGGCATTTTCCAGCAGATTGGCAGCCTCTGAGGGTTGGTTCAATGCAAAATAATATTGATAATTGATTCTGCTACCTTTTTCCATTAAACCGGTAGCTTCCAGACTGCCTAATGAGATGTAGACCGGAGGAGCGACCGTCGCTGTAATGCCAGTTTGTCCCGGTACTTTTTCCAATGCCCCCGCGATGGCAAAAGTACGGTCACCTACCTTTATGCTATCACCTTCTTGAAGATTGAATTGCACCATTAAAGTGGCATCGACCAAAGCCTGATCTTCTTTTTGAAAAATGGTAGCCGCATTTTCAGGAACTGTCTCTAACTGGCCGTAAAAAGGGAATGCACCTTCAAGGGCCCGCACCTGCACCAGCTTGGTGCCACCTGTGCCTGGAAAGGCTACCATAGAAGCGAAATTTCTCTCCTGAGATTTTTTTCCTTCGATGCCATCGAAAAACTGTTGAATAGAATCACTGGCAGGCTGGTTGTTTCGAAAAGCAATATCAGCACCCAAAAGCGATTTGGATTCATTAACAATGTTTCGTTTGAGATTATCACTAAAAGACTGGATAGAAACTACCGCAGCGATACCTAAGACAATGGATGCCATGAATAGCATGAGTTTTGCTCTTCCTGTTCTCCCATCTCTCCAGGCCATAAGAAATAACCATTTCAGGCCAGAATTTGCATCGTACTTTTTCAAAGTGCAGCTGTTAATTGATCTGATAAAATACTGCCATTTTTCAACTTAAGAATCCGATTTGCCTGAGCAGCGAGGTCCATGTCGTGCGTGAC
>JBGSXH010000747.1:0-5631 GCA_041751515.1 Cyclobacteriaceae bacterium
ACTATTATTTGAATGCTTTAATGCTTAATTTTGTTGAAGAAAAAAATCGAAAGGATATCAATGATTGAGTTACCTGTTATTTCCCAAGAAGCAACAAAGAAGAAAACCAAGCCAAACTGGTTAAGGGTAAAGTTGCCTGTAGGAAAAGAATACGCGAAAGTTAGAAAACTTGTAGATCAATATAAACTGCATACCATTTGTGAAAGTGGCAATTGCCCCAATATGGGTGAATGTTGGGGGGCAGGCACTGCTACTTTTATGATTTTAGGCAATGTCTGTACAAGAGGCTGTTCCTTCTGTGCTGTCGCCACAGGCCGACCGCCCGAATATGACGAAGATGAACCCAATAGAGTAGCAGAAGCCATTAAATTGATGGGGGTAAAGCATGCAGTGCTTACTTCCGTCAACAGAGATGAATTGAAGGACAGAGGCGCTGAAATTTGGTACAGGACTGTTGTTGCTGTAAAGGAACAAAGCCCTGAAACGACGATTGAAACTTTAATTCCTGATGTGAAAGGCAACTGGGATGCTTTATATCGGATGATCAGCGCCGGGCAGGAAGTCGTCTCTCATAATGTTGAAACTGTTGAAAGCCTTTACAGAAGGGTGAGGCCTCAGGCTAAATACAACAGAAGCATGGAGCAGATAAAGCTGACAAAGGCGTATGGCAAACGCACCAAAACCGGCATTATGCTAGGTCTGGGGGAAAAAGACGATGAGGTATATAAAGCAATGGATGATTTAGTGGAACATGGCTGCGATATCCTTACGCTAGGCCAATACCTGCAGCCAACTAAAATGCACATTGAAGTCGCCGAATTCATTCATCCCGATAAATTTGACCATTTCCGGGAAGAAGGATTGCGAAGAGGACTGAAATATGTAGAATCCGGCCCTTTGGTAAGGTCTTCCTACCATGCCGAAAGACATGTTAACGTATAGTAAAAAGCTCCTAAAAGGAGCTTTTTTTCATTCCATTTAAAGCATTTTGCAATTTTTCAGTATTTTTAGCGCTGGTCTCCCGTTGTAATGAAAATTTTTGTACGCATGCCCATCCGTTATTCTATCTATATTCTCAGTCTTTTGTCTCTCTTTCTTTGCGCCTGTGGAGATGGTGAGCCGCAAACGGATGAAAACCAGCCCAAAAAATTTAGGCCGGAACCAAAGCAGTATGCACTTTCGGAGCCCATCCATAATAGCAGGTATACCTTGGGCGATACCATCAATATTGGCCTGGACACGCAGGAGGCCGGCTTACCTGATTCTGTCAGGCTAATGATCAACAATGACTACCATAGCACCATCAACTCTGCTCCTTATACATTTCAATGGGGCTCAGCCGGAGTAAAAGTTGGTCATCAGCAATTAAGGGTCGAAGCTTATTATAACGGAGAGAGTGAAGTGCACAATGCCAGGGTGATTTTGCTATCGGATGTCCAGCCGGAGATATTAGGATTTACTATTATTGCAAGCTATCCTCATGATGCTCAGGCTTATACTCAGGGACTTACCTTCGAAAATGGTTATCTGTACGAGGGTACAGGACAAAAAGGTGAATCTTCACTAAGAAGAGTCAACCTGGAAGATGGCCAGGTTATGCAGCAAAAGCGACTACCTTCGGAGTTTTTCGGAGAGGGTATTGCCATTGTTAATGAAAGGATCATCCAGCTGACGTGGGAAAACCGTACCGGCTTTGTTTATGATAAAGAAAGTTTTGAGCTTATCCGCCGCTTCAACTACCCTACGGAGGGCTGGGGATTGACCTATGACGGCGAAAGGCTGCTGATGAGCGATGGGAGCGAAACATTGTATATCTATGACCCGGAAGGTTTGAATGAAATAGACCGGATTCAGGTATATGATCATGAAGGCAAGGTAGAGCAACTCAACGAACTGGAATATATTGATGGTTTCGTATATGCCAATATCTACCAGGAAGATGATATTGTAAAAATTGACCCTGTAACCGGAAAGGTGGTAGCTCGAGTGCATCTCGGTGCTCTGAAAGAGGAAATAAGAGGCCAGCGACAAATTGATGTACTCAATGGTATTGCCTATGATACTGAAGGCGATCGACTGTTTGTTACCGGCAAGTGGTGGCCTAAATTATTTCACATTCGTCTGGAGTCCAGACCGCAAATCTAAAAACTTTGTCTTCAGGAAACTGTTTAGCATACAAATATCCACTTTCGTATGCTACAGATATTAATTCCTACTGATTTTGAAGAACATTCTTATGAAGCCGTAGCTTATGCCTATGGCCTTTCTAAATCCCGTCAGGTTAACATTATCCTGCTCAATAGTTTTGAAGATCCATTCGTTTCGGGCAACGATGATTCGGAAAACCTTTATGATGACGGTGAAATCACAAATGACTTACTGCAAAAGCTAGAAAGTGATGCGACCTCAGGTATGGAAGTTTTCGTGCAGAAAATTAAGAAAAGGCTGGGAGACCAGGGAAATGTAAGTATCCAAACCCGAGTGATGCGCGGTTTGACGGAAGATGCAATACAGGATTTTGAAGATGCGAATGATCTGGACCTCATTATCTTCGGCATACAACAGGAAGAAAGTTTTATGAAAAAACTTTTTGGAAGAATAAGTAATACCATCATCGACAATGCCAGGGTTCCGGTATTGGTGATTCCCGACAGTACAAGTGGTTTGCAAACGGATAATGTAGCATTTATTGTAGATACCCAGGTTCGGCTTACTATGCTTTTTAAGAGCTTTTTACATGTATATCCGAAGGAAGACTATACATTTTATCTTTGCGGGCATCCGCAGGAAACCATTGGCCCGGAAGAAGCAAAAGCCGCACTCGCAGAAGAAGCCCATGGCAAAATCAATTTTGCTTTTGGTGACGTAAAACATAGCAGCAAAGCCATTGCTCAGTATTTAAGGGAACATAGCATCGATTTGCTGGTCTGCCGTAATGAAAAAGTGGAGGGTTTCGAAAGCATTTTCAAAAGTAGTATTACGGAAAAGCTCATGGATCTGGCAGAATGTCCGATACTAATACTTCCTGAGGCTGATAAAGCAACTCAGCGAGGAGATTAATACAGCTTATTGATCTGATTCTCCTTTCAAACTGTTCCAGATTTTTTCATAGAAAGGCGGATTGTTCTTCCTTTTCTTAGCACGAGCACGTTGTCGCTGTCTTTTCTTCTGGGTAGCGCTTTTGACAATAACTGAACGGGCCGAAATGCCTACCTGTCCCTGATACCACTGCTCCCGTCCTACAATATTGATATTAGGCTTATAATCAACGGAGAGGTTAATTTTCAGGACCGTAAACTCCAAGCCCAGGATAAGATCGGCACCCATAGTAGCATTGTTATAGGTATGATCAATCGTATTGGTTTCAGCATTTTTGACAAAGCTTTCTTCATTTCCGAAGGACATGCCAGCACCATAATAATAATTCAACCTTTTGCTGATAATACGCTGATGCTGCTGTATCATGCCATGTGCAGTAGTATTTCTGGCGAAATCTGACTGCAGAATACCTTCTATCGTAGTATTTTTAAATACTCTTTGTTGCACGGTTAAGCCAACCGTGCGGCTATTGCTTGTATTTCCAAAACGCAAACCTGCCGCAGTGCCATAGCGCTGCGCATAAGCAACGTTAACCGTTAGCAATCCTATAACTAATAATAGCAGGCAATTTAAATGTCTTCCCATAAAAGGCATCATGTAAAATAGGTATGGCGCTTGGCCTGATATACAAGATACATAATTATTTGTATATCAGGCTATCGCGCATGTGGCCTATTAACAATAACTGTGCTAAAAATTATTACGATTTAATTGAAATATATATTCAAATTGAACTATACTTAACCTTACAAAATGGTTCAAAAACATGTGTGCAAAATTAAAGTCAATTTCTTTGGAGAATTTTAGAATTTTCAGAGAAAAGGAAAAATTTAATTTTAAGAATATTAATATAATTACCGGCGCGAATAACTCTGGCAAAAGTTCCATAATAAAGGCACTACTACTTTTGAAAGACAACGTAAAAAATGGTTGGGAGAATTTGCAATTTAACTCAGAACATCATAACCTAAGTGATTTTGAATCCTGTATAAATGATGTAAACTATAAGCAAACTTTCGAAATTTGCATAGAGTTAGAAGCTATGGATGATATTGTTCATGGGGGCTATATCAACTACTCTGATGAAACAGTCTCAGGACAACTTATTTCTTCTGTCTGTCTGTCTTATGAAAAATCGAATTCGGGAGGAGCTCAGCTAAAGCATGCTTCACTTGTCACTACAAATCAGTTCACAATTCTACGATACTCACTTACCTCAAACCAACCTGAAATAACTTATCATATCGATCCTTCGTGGATCAATCCAAATATATTTTCAGATCAAGAAATTAAGGATATTTTAAATTTAAGAGTATCTATACCCTATGATGCTGGTTTTGGACTTGAAAATGCAAGTAATTTTATAAATACAATACTTACATATAAAGACCAAGCATTTATAAGCATTTTTGATCTAGCAAGTGTTCCTGCTAGGACAAGTACATTGATTAGTACTATTTCAACAAGCGATGCACTTGATATTAACACCCTAAGTTTATTAGCTGAAGAGCCATTTATTCTCAGTTATATAAAGAAATTAAATGTCTCAGGGCTTTTTGACACTGTCAATAAAAATAGAAAGATCTTTCTTTTCAAAGACCATGGTGATATAGTCAAACTATTTGGTAAAACTAAAGAGTTTGAAAGTTATGGTTTAGATTTAGGTTTTATGAATCATTGGTTGGGCAAGAATGGCTTCAATATCATGGAAGGAATTGATACCATTCAAACAATCAGGATACCGGGAGTGGGTGTTGAGTTAAATTTTATCAGAGATAACTCAATTATTGATTTATCAACTCTTGGTACTGGGTCATCTAATTTATTTTATATGCTGATGACTCTCTATTGCTCGTCAAGGGATGAAACACTTTATTTTGAAGAACCAGAAGTATATCTTCATCCAAATTTTCAATCAAAATTAGCTGATTTATTTGTAGCCTGCACTCAGGAGCCTTTTGATCTTCAAATCATTATTGAAACACATAGTGAATATCTAATAAGAAAGTTACAATATCTTGTCGCAAAAAAATCTTTAAGATCTGATAATATACAAATTTACTATATGGATGCATCATCAAATCCAAAGGCAAAAAACATGAACATCCAACCTCAAGGCTATTTTATGGAAGATTTTGGACCTGGTTTTTTAGACGAAAGTATTAAATTGAAAGTTGATCTGCTCAATACTAAAAGGGAAAATTAGTGTTTACAAAAACTGATAACTCAATGTTCTCAATTGTAGTCCAATATGGATTTATAAAAAGACTTCACAAATTAGACTGTAGAGATAATTTATACCTCTTGGAATTTCAAAAGTTCCTGCAAGTAACAAAGGGACTAGATCTTATCATAGATATAGACAAAAGAAATCCATCATTTCCAATACTTCTAGAAAATGTTCCAGTTTTAAATTATTTAACTGAAAATATAATTTTTAAATATGATGAACATCTCACAGAAAGTATCATTGACGAGAGTATTTTTAATCAATTACCTCCGTTTAGTTTTTTCTTACTAAATGATAGTAAA
>JBGSXH010000748.1:0-3143 GCA_041751515.1 Cyclobacteriaceae bacterium
ATAGGGGTTGCCGATCTGGTTCCACCCGGCATTGAGCGTAAGTTCAATGCCATTGGCTTTGGTCACGGCAGGAACGTTTAAAGCACCAGAATTTACTTCCGAATTCAACCGCGTAATAAACCAATAACCACGGCCCATAGCGATGTCTGATAAGCCAGCAGTATATTCTATATTTGTCCCTTCCTGAAAGTGAAACAATCGCCATCGGCTAGGTTCGTAAGTGCCCAAATCATTTTCAAAAATAGCAGCTATTGAGTTATTTTCAGCCTCAAAGGGAACAGAAAGGATAGCATAGTCTTGTTGCTGCTCACCTCCCTGCGGCACCTGTAAAGCAAGTCCGGCAGGATACTGGCGATAACTGCGTTCCTGCTCCGTAGTTTCTTCCGTGTCATTGGCTAAAGCTATTTGAAAATAATACTCCAATCCCAATGCATCTGCTTTATCTGCAATATTCTGCGGGGTATATCGTGAACCGTCTGCTGCCACCACTTCTTCCTGCCACTCGGTTGCCCTTATGCCGCGATAAACAAAAACTACTGCATCTAAAGCGATATCAGGGTTGAGTTCAATAAAGATATTATCAGCATCGCCATCTGAGAATGTCGAAGGATATGATGCTTCTAGGAACAAAGGTGCTTCCCGAACGCGAATTGTAAATGTTTCTACCACCTGATTCTCGTTAGGGCCTTCCGAAGGTCCATCATCTGTTACCGTTACTGTGATGGTGGCGGCTCCTTCCTGCTGCAAAAGTGTCAGTGTTAACTCACCCGTTTCATTATCGCTGGTATAAGAGACATTACTTTCAGCTACTAAAGCACCATCAGCTGATGCCGTCACTGCGATGGCTTGCCCCTGATCGCCCTCGCCGGCTGAGATTCCCGTCAATGGAATGACTATTGGCTGCGTAATATCCTGCAGCAACAATTCCTGGTTTGCAATTGGATCTATTGTTGGCGCTCTATTAATTCGAACTACGTTCACAGTGAATGATCTTTCAAAGGTGTTTTCGTTCACACCGTCGGATGGGCCGTCATCAGTTACAGTAACGGTGATGGTCGCCTCACCACTTTGATTCGCTGTAGGAGTGTAACGCAAGACTGCTGTTTCATCAGGGCTGTTATAGACGATGGTCGGTTGAGGGATAAGACTGGTATTGGAAGACCTTGCCGACACTGTCAGCGCCTGGTCCTCTCCGGGTCCGGCGGTAATGCCCGTGAGTGTGATTTCCTGCTGTCCGCTATTTTCAAAAATGGGTTCCGGATCAGGGATTGCATCTAAAGTTGGAGGAGAATTTACCGGATTGACTACCACACGGAATGTACGTGAAATGGAATTTTCGTTCTCACCGTCATCGGGGCCATCATCGGTCACTGTCACTGTAATTTCCGCAGAGCCTGAGGCATTCTCGACAGGGGAGTAGGTTAACCTTCCGGTATTTTGTGGACTGGTATAGGTTATGGTTGGGTTCCGAATAAGGTCAGGATTGCTGGAACTGGCAGTCACTGTGAGTGTCTGTCCGCCATCGCCGCCATCGGTAATGCCTGTCAGCTGAATAATTTGCTGCCCCGCGCCTTCATTGATGGGAGCCGGATCTGATATAGCGTTTAGGGTAGGAGGGTACTGTAATGTTCTGACAGAGACCTCATTGCTGGGATTAGATTCCAGGCCAGCAGCATCCACTGCCACCAATCGGTAACGATACACCGTATTGCTGTTCAGGTTGGTATTTTCAAAACTCGTAGTGCCGGCTGGCAAGGTTTCCAAAAGGGTAAGTGTGCCTGTTCCAGTACCTCTAAAAACCTGCGTTTGTGCTTCTCCGTTGTTGGTATCGGTCCATTCCAGATTAACTTGAGTTTGGGAAATTACATTGGCACGTAAATTTCCCGGCACTTCCGGCGGAGAGGCTGTGGTAGCATTAACTACTTCAGAAGGAAAATTTTGCTCTGATCTCGGAGGAATGATTGTCCTGGACGCCAGAAAATCTACCCTATAATAATAGATAGTGCCAGCTGCCAGCCCATCATCGCTGAATGTCCTTGCATTGTCAGACAAAGACTGTATTTGCTGAAAACCACTATTGGCATTCTGACTTCTCATGACATTGAAACTGCCGCTCCTGTTGCTGCTATGTTCCCAGGATAGTGTTATTTCTGAATCTGAAACAGCTTCCGCTGTTAGGTTTTGTACGGTATTATTGCCCTGCCCCTGTGCAATAAGCACGGAGGAACAGATGCCTGAAAAGATAAATAGTAATACGAAAACTTTCAACTTCTTCATAATCTTCACTGCCTTTCGGTCTCAATAGATGTAGTAATGTGCTTGCTTAAACTCGCTATTTTCGAATAAGTTTGGTTCTGAATTTTTCATTGCCATTCGGATGCTTTATCTGCATGTCTATCAGATAGATACCGGTAGGCAAAGATTTGCCACTCATTTCCCGACCGTCCCAGGTCCAGTTATAATGTCCTGGTCGGAGGAAATTTTCGCTAAAGGAAATGATTACTCTTCCCATAATATCTGATATGACAACCTCTACCTCATACTGGTCATGGGCCTCACTTAGCGAAAATGGAATATTGACAAGGCTTTGGAAAGGGTTGGGATAAGGCATACCCAAATTGCTATTTTCTGGCAATAGTGCTTCGTCAATATAGTCATCAAAACCGTAGGCAATCTTAAATGTCTGGGTGCCTGTACCATCTACCTGGTAACTGTTCTGCGTACTCATATCAATTTGCTTCTGTTTTTCAACATGGTAGAGTACCAGTCTTTTGGAGTCGTCGATGGCTACACTGTCCCAGTTCAAAGCGACAGCCTGTGTAATATTATCCATTTCAAATTCCCAGGTATGGTTGTCAGTCACTGGTGCTATGTCTTTTGACACCTTGAAGCCACTTTTTAATTTTTTACCATAAAAATCTGGCAGGGGGAAGGCGCCTGACAAGGGCATAGCGGGTTGATCTAAAGGCGTAAGCCTATCTGACTGAGCTGCACTACTCATGCCGACACCGGCAAATGGATAGACGAAATTCCCTGACTGCATTCGAATTGGCACTTCCCAACCGTCGATTGTGTTGGCAGCAAGTCGTTCCCGCGCATCATTTCGCCCTTCTTTTCTATTTTGTTGATTGATGATCACCGGA
>JBGSXH010000749.1:0-1542 GCA_041751515.1 Cyclobacteriaceae bacterium
CTTTTGGGGTCTCCTATCTGGAGGCCATGGCCTGCGGTCTGCCTTGCATTGCTACACGATGCGGGGGGCCTGAAGATTTTATCGACGGCAGCAATGGGTATCTCATTAAAACAGGAAGCACTGCTGCGATTTCGGAAAGCATGACTTTACTCATACATGACTACGACAAATTTGACCCGGGGCAGATACGGCAGAGGGTTATTGATCACTATTCCGTCGAATCTGCTGGAACAGCACTTATGCAGGCTTATCAACAGGTTGGGAATATTGCCAGTTGATTTTCAGAGAATCTTCACCACCTACCCGCTTCTTAAACTCGTAAAGCCCCTCATTCAATACAGAATTATCAGAACTGATTCCAAGGTCCAATAGTCCAAAATGATTTTCATGTCCATATTCTAAGACTTTATCAATAGCCAGTAAAATAGGACTGTAGGGTAAGTATGCTGCATCATCAGCATGCAAAAAGTTGTAAAGCACATCTTTGGAAATGACAATCGTCACTGCCACGGCAACCATTATATCATCATCGTATACTGGAAAAAACAGGTATCTATCAGGCAATTCATGACAGATATGGTAAAGCCTGCCATGGTCAATATTAACAGGAAAATTTTTTCTAACCCTGCTTTCTACTATTAAACGATAAGCATGATCAAAATTAATTCTCTTAACACTAAAAGGACCTTCTGCTATTAGGCCTGCTCTTGTTCCTCTTCGCAATTTTAATAAAGTACTTTTGCTATCGCAATGCAGAAGCCCGCCTTCTTCGATGCCAATTGTCTGATTCGATTCTAAAGCTGTAGTTTGAAAGCCTGCATTGCACAACGTGATATTAATATCCCTCGCTTTTCTCGGGTTATACCCCATTGGCCATTGCTTGATGATGATGTTGCCAACGCTACATTCATAAAGCAAATAGTCTCGAGCAACCACCACAAAATCAGTGGTACACGGTGAAGGAATTTCTTGCTGTAATTCCAGCCCTGCAAATGTGCCGATTGATAAACTGACAGCGGAATTGTCATTAATGTCAAAACATATGCTGGCCACTACTGTGTTAGTTTCCTTTTCGAGCAAAATGAACTGCAGCAATTCACCTAAAGGGTGCACCGCCATAAATACTTGGGTATTGAAAAAGTATTCGCCGTCGACGAAGTTTGCTGCACCTTCCAGCACAATCACCTTGAATCCGTTAAATTCAGCAACGATCTTCAAAGCCAGCTTTTAAATTCCTCATAATCCCGGATATAATCCTCAGGATCATGTAGCATTGAGGCATGACAGAGCAAAATGGCTTTTTCGTCTTGAAAATGAATGGTGAGCCAATGTCCTGCAGGAATATGCAAAGCCCTTGAGGGTGAATTCAATTCAAACAGCTCTTTTTCTCCCTTCCGGTTTTCGAGTGCCACCTTTATTATACCCTGGATGGCAACCATAACATTTTGCTGGCTTTTATGGGCATGATTGCCCCGGGAAGCAGTGGCTGGAGCGCCATAAATCCAGTACGTGCGGGCCACGGAAAAAGGAAATGCCTCTCCC
>JBGSXH010000750.1:0-4478 GCA_041751515.1 Cyclobacteriaceae bacterium
GCCTATGCGGTAGCCCTAGATGCTACTGATGCAAAAGCATTGAAGGCCCAGAACATTGAAGCTATGGATGCCGTGGTGGTGGCCATAGGAGAGGATTTTGAAAGCTTGTTGCTGACCACGGTTGTATTGCAGGAAATGGAAATCAAGCGCATTATAGCCAGGGCAGCCAACAGTCAACAACGCATGATTCTTGAAAAATTAGGGATAGAAGAAATATTAAGCCCCGAAGATACTGTAGGGAAGAAAGTAGCAGAAACATTAATGCACCCTACGATGAAGTCCTATTTGCCGCTTCCGGATGACTATCAGATTGTGGAAATCGAAACCCCTGCAAACCTCATCGACGAAAGTATAGGAACAATCAGATTAAGAGAAAAATATCATTTGAACCTGATTACCATCAAGCGTATATCACATAAGCATGTTGATGATAAAATTATCGAAGAAGAACATATAATTGGCGTTCCTACTAAAGATACTGTATTGTTGCAGAATGATATACTTATTATTCTTGGTAAAGAGGAAGATCTCAATAAATTTATCAAAATAAACCAGTAATCATTCGGTTTAGTAGATAATGAATTTTTATTTCCTTAATTTTGTATTCTGAATATGAACAATTCCAAAGCAATATGGTTTAAGAGGGCTTCTCTGCTGCTGACGACAGCAGTTTACGTATTGCTATGTAATTTACAGCCACAGGTTTTTGTAAACCTACTGCAGGATGAGACTCTGGAAGTAGTCACTCATGCGGAGCATAATGATGAAACGGAAAAGGACAACGAAACTGTTTTCGCTGTTGCCAGCCCCAATGCATTATTGCCAGCTGCCAAAATATTTATTGATCAATCTTTTCATAGTATAAAAGCCACTTTTAACCTGGAGCCGGTTAGAAGTAGTCAAGCCATTTACCTCGAATACACTTATAACCCCATTGTAAGTGTCTTATTTCCGCTGATTATCAGTCCCAATGCGCCATAAGGCAAAGTCTGCATTGCTTTTCCTACCCATTTTTCGGGTTCAATTAATACTTATCAATCTTATTTAAATTTATACAAATGCAAAACAAGTCATTTGTAGTAGTACTAACAGCCATTGTCACGTTGCTGTGTATTTA
The DNA here is from genome assembly GCA_041751515.1 of Cyclobacteriaceae bacterium. Taxonomy (GTDB): domain Bacteria; phylum Bacteroidota; class Bacteroidia; order Cytophagales; family Cyclobacteriaceae; genus JBGSXH01. The sequence continues at coordinate 1,118 of JBGSXH010000750.1, forward strand.
CTACCTATCCTTCACATTTATTTCCAGAGGTGTACAGCAAGACGCCGTCACTTATGCCACAGATGAAAGTGGTAATGTTGACTTCTTCAAAAAGCAACAATATCTGGACTCCGTTTGGAATGTACCTGTCTTTAGTTTTCTTGGGGCAGATTATACTTACAAAGAGGTCAAAGACACTGAACTAAATCTTGGCCTCGACTTACAGGGCGGTATGCATGTTACGCTGGAAGTTTCCCCGGTGGAAATTGTTCGTGGATTATCGGGTAATTCAAAAGATGAAGCTTTTAATGCTGCATTGGAAGATGCCCGCTTAAGATCGAAAACCAGCCAGACTAGTTTTGTTGATCTTTTTTACGAAGCTTATCGTGAGCGTAAGCCCGATGGCAGATTATCGGAAATATTTGCTAATGCTGCAAACAGAGGCCGTGTCAGTTACGAAACCAGTGACAGCGATATTATTGCGATGATTGACGATGAGGTGGATGATGCTATTGACCGCTCATTTAACATTCTTCGTACCCGTATTGACAGGTTCGGTACGAGCCAGCCTAACATCCAGCGTTTGCAACAGGGCACAGGACGTATTCAGGTGGAAATTCCTGGTGCTGATAACCCTGAGAGGGTAAGAAATCTTTTGCAGGGAGTTGCAAAACTTGAGTTTTGGGAAGTTGCTGAGCTGCAGGAAATTGGTGGTGTTTTGGAGAATATCAATGCATTATTAGTGGAAGAACAAAGAGCCAGTGGAGGTCAAGCACCAGCTACGGCTACTACAGACACTGCTACCGCACAGGAAACTGATGCTACCATAACAGACCCACAGGCATCTGCGCCTTCTGGCGACGAAGATACTGTAGTTGTAGATGATGATGATGACCTTATCTCACAATTAGGATCAGGGGAGGAAGGTGACGAAGACTCCTTGTTCAATGAAAATGTATCTCCGTTTTACAGCCTGATTCAGAGTCAGTATGGTGGGTTAATTTATAACATTAGAGATACGGCACAAATTAACAGAATCCTGGCCCGAGAGGAAGTAAAAAGCCTCATTAATAATGTGGAGTTTAAATGGTCACAACAACCACTTCGGAATGACAATAACAGAGATGAGCAGGTATTAGAACTACATGCCATTAAAAAAGGAAGAAATGCCAGAGCGTCTTTAGAAGGTGACGTTATTACTGATGCCCGTCAGGATTTAGATGAGCGTTCCAGACCTGCAGTAAGCATGCAAATGAATGCAGTGGGTGCTAAAAAATGGAAGAAGCTCACCGGAGATAATATCGGTAACAGAATAGCCATCGTATTGGACGGTTATGTGCTGACTGCCCCGAATGTATCTTCCGAAATACCGAATGGACAATCAGTCATTTCAGGCAACTTTAGCCTTGAAGAAGCCCGTGACCTGGCAAGCTTACTAAAAGCCGGTGCATTACCTGCACCTACTCGTATTGTTGAAGAAGCCATGATAGGTCCAACATTAGGGCAGGAAGCTATCTCTCAGGGTTTTACCTCTATTGTGGCAGGTCTGGCATTGGTTGTATTGTTTATAGTAATATACTATTCTACAGGTGGACTTGTAGCCAACCTCGCACTGTTGTTTAATATCTTCTTTATCGTAGGAATTCTCGCGCAATTAAATGCAGCACTTACACTGCCTGGTATTGCGGGTATTGTCCTTACCATTGGTATGGCCATTGATGCAAACGTACTTATTTTTGAAAGGATAAGAGAGGAGCTTGCGAAAGGGCTTGGACTTAAAAAAGCAATTCAAGAAGGTTATAATAAGGCGTTTAGTGCCATCATTGACTCTAATGCAACAACGTTTTTGACAGCTGTAATTTTATATGCACTTGGTCAGGGGCCGGTGAAAGGTTTTGCGATAACTTTAATGATCGGTATTGTATGTTCATTGTTTTCTGCTGTATTAATCACCAGAGTAATTATCGAATATCTTGCAAGAAAAGGTGATGACAGCAAGCTTAGTTTTTCCATGCCTTTCTCTAAAAATCTGTTAACCAACCTTAACTGGGATTTCTTATCGAAAAGAAAAATTGCCTACATATTCTCTGGCGCACTTATCGGTATAGGGATGTTGTTAATGATTGTTCAGGGAGGTTTGCAAATGGGAGTTGACTTCACAGGTGGTAGAGCCTATGTGATCAGCTTCTCCGAACCGGTTGTGCCATCAGAATTGAAAGTGGCCTTGGGTGATGACTTCGAAAACGCCGGGGTCGAGGTTAAAACTTATGGCGCCAATAATGTTCTCAGAGTGACTACCAGTTACTTGATCGATGAAGAATCTACTGATGCGGATGCAACTGTTCAGCAGGCGCTTATCACAGGAATTTCAGATTTTACGAACTATACTTATGCTCGTAATGCTGATGAACTACCTGCTGAATCATTCACAATTTCAGGTTCATCGAAGGTAGGTGCTTCTATTGCTGATGATATTAAGACATCTTCTCAGCAATCTGTGATTTTTGCACTAATAGCTATTTTCTTTTACATCATGTTAAGGTTTAGAAAATGGCAGTTTGGTCTGGGTGCGGTTGTTGCGCTCTTCCATGACACGCTGGCTGTACTTTCAGCATTTTCTATTGCTCAGTTCCTTGGCCTTACCATAGAGGTAGATCAGGTGTTTATTGCAGCCATGCTTACTGTGATTGGTTATTCTATTAACGATACGGTGGTCGTATTTGATAGGGTAAGAGAAGATGTAGGGCTGTCACCAAAAAGCAATTTAACTGCGCTTTTCAATGGTGCCATTAACAACACAATGAGCCGTACTTTAATTACCTCAATGACAACCCTAACCGTAGTATTGGTATTGTTCCTGTTTGGTGGTGAAGTGTTGAGAGGTTTCTCATTCGCCTTATTGATTGGTATTCTGATTGGTACCTATTCATCGATCTTCATTGCGACACCGATAGTACTGGATTTGTCAAAAAAGTCACTTAACAAACAGCCTAAAGTGGCAGCAGCTAAAGTATAGTTGTCTGGCGGATCAACAAGATAAAAAAAAGGGCTACTCTGATGATTCAGAGTAGCCCTTTTCTTTATATAGATTTTTGTATAGACTCAGAGCAGCATTAGTCCTTAGTCTTATGCACTTTTAATTGCAATTCATTCATTTGTTCCTCGGCAAGTTGTGAAGGAGAGTCAATCATAACATCACGGCCGGCATTATTTTTAGGGAATGCAATGAACTCCCGGATGCTATCCTGTCCGCCCATAAGCGCGCACAGACGATCGAAGCCAAATGCAATGCCGCCATGTGGAGGTGCGCCATATTCAAAAGCGTCCATCAAAAACCCAAATTGTTTTTTGGCCTCCTCTTCGGAAAAACCAAGATGCCTGA
>JBGSXH010000751.1:0-5152 GCA_041751515.1 Cyclobacteriaceae bacterium
TTCCCATTGCTGTGTCTCACAGCAATACTCACCGCAGCATCCATCATCTAAGCTTTATCTGAAAGATTTGACAGTAAATTAGCTTTTCTGCAAGGGCTGTTGTGGGACACAGCCCGGGGAACAGTGTTTTTTTATTGAAATGACTTGCTGCAGTCTGGCTCCCGCGGATCACGCGGATTGGCGAAGATTTTTTTTAATGAGGATACAGCACTTTTCCCATTGCTGTGTCTCACAGCAATACTCACCGGAGAATGCATCATCTAAGCTTTATCTTGAAAGATATGACCCTAAATTTTACCTTCCTGCCCGGGCTGTGGGACACAGCCCGGGGAACAGTGTTTTTTATTGAAATGACTTGCTGCAGTCTGGCTCCCGCGGAACACGCGGATTGGGTACTACCAAATTGAGGAAGAACGCTAGTTATTTGTGACTTTAGCAAAAACCCTTATTTTAGGTAAGAATTCCTACCAAAAACAGGGCTACTATGAAATTATACCTCCTATTTACATGCTGCTTTTTATGCCATAACCTGACTGCGCAGCGTTTGCTGGAGCGTAATGTGCAGCTGGTACCCTTGGCCGATACCACCAATTATGATCCTGAAACTGGAACATCCTGGGCGCATAGCCTAAGTGGCTGGGCTGGTTTCGGCAGGTATGTGATCAGCGACAACGACCATGCTTGGGTGCAGGAATTGGGACTGACGGTGGAGCTGGTTCGTTTCAGCCACAAGGCGAGTCTTGCCTTCACAACGCAGATCGAATTTATCGCCGACCCCAATAATAATATCAATTTTAATCCGCGTGCGATATTCTGGAGTGAAGGCATCTTTTACATGCGCCGCAAAGGCAATAGTTATTGGCGCGCAGGCTACTACCACCGCTGCAAACACGATATCGATAATCTAAACCTTGGCGTAGAAAGAACCCTCATCTTTGGCAGTCTGATGGCCGAAAGAAGCCATCAATTGCCTTCAAAACAGTTTAAAGAAGCTTGGCTGGGATATGGTGCCGACTTGTATACTATAAGGCAGGACGACCGTTTTCCTCAGGATCCCGCACCCGGCGGACTAAATACCATGAACCTACTTTCGTCCTTTTCCTTCAAATCGCATGTTTTGAAGGCTTTTCCCAGTGAAAAAGCAGGCATCTATGCCAATGCCTTTTTGCAGGCCAATGTCTACAGTGCCAATACCGGCTTTACCAATCGCTTTTCATCACCGGATAGGCTAAATGCTGCTTTTGGTATAAGTGCAGGATTGGCCTTGATTGGTAACGCGCAAATACGACTGGGATTCAACTACGAGTACCTGCCTGATTCCGGCATTCCACTGGCAGCTTCTGGTGTGCATTTGTTTGGAATTGAGATCAAGGGATTGAATAGTAATATGTTGAAGTGACAAACACTTATATTCTGTACTGTCATCCGGAATTTAATAAAATATTGAAGTCCGGCACCATCAAACCGATGCTCTTTATTGCTATCTGAACAAGTACGAGAACCTAAGCCATCATGCAATTCACTTCCTCTTGATTCATGCATTCAAACCCGCAAGGTTTTAAAAACCATGCGGACTTTTGGCAATGGGCCACTAATTTAATAAATGACGGTAAAGGTATAAAAGCAATAAAGGCTAAGGAGAATAAAACCTTCAAGACGGGTGATTTTCCTTCTGATCCACATCATGGGCAGGATAAGCAGGGTAATGGCGAGCATCCAGACCATGTCGGTTTTGAAGATCATGTCGCTGACGACGATTTCCTGCACCATGCTGGTGATGCCTAAAATGGAGAGGATATTGAAGATATTGGAACCCATGAGGTTACCCAGGGCGATGTCGGTGTTTTTGCGGAATGCAGCGACTGCGGAAGTTACCAGCTCTGGCAAGCTAGTACCGAGTGCCAGCACGGTAATCCCCACGACGCGCTCTGCGACACCCAGGTCAATGGCCAGTTGCCTGGCACCGGAAACAAACCAGTCGGCCCCGAAGAATAGCCCGGCGCCTCCGGCAATGAGGAAAAGTATATCGCGCAGCCATATTTTGGGGGAAGCTTTCGTCTCCTGAGTCTTTGTGAGCGGATCCTGATAATTGCTGCGCCGTGATCTTCTGATAATGAAAAAAAGATAAATAACCAGCACCACAATAAATAGTAGCCCTTCATAAGCGCTTAATAGTCTTTCCCGCACCATGAAATACAGCAATAAGGAACTACCCATGGTGACAGGCCAGTCGATACGAATAGAGTCATTGGCTACTCTAATGGGGAAAATAAGAGCGGTAATGCCTAAAATGAGCGCCAGGTTGCAAATGTTGGAGCCAACGACATTGCCCATCACCAGGTCGGGGCTGCCAGACAAAGCAGCTTGCAGGCTTATGAGCAACTCTGGTGCCGAGGTACCAAAAGCCACAATCGTGAGGCCAACTACAAGCGGACTGAGTCTTGCCCTCAATGCTATGGCCGAGGCGCCTCTGACGAGAAATTCACCTCCGGCAATGAGCACAATAAGACCTGCCAGCATCAGGATAATTAACCAGGTCATTGGCGGCAACTATTGTTTTTGTCCATAAGAAAGATCGCCTGCATCACCAAGGCCCGGCACGATATAAGCGTTTTCGTCCAGTCCTTCGTCCAGAGCAGCGGTATAAAGTTCGTAAGGGATTGTGAGGTTATCATTTAAATATTGTACACCTTCCGGGGAAGCAATGACGGTAGCGATGAATATCTTTTTAGGCTTTCCATAATGCAGCAAGGCTTCTATGGATTTAACTAACGATTTGCCCGTAGCCAGCATAGGATCTACCACGCAAATGGTTTTGCCTTCCATGTCGGGGGTGGCGACATAATCCATTTCAATTTTTACAGAAGCGGCATCGGTATGTGGTGCGCGATAAGCGCCAATAAATCCGCAATCACTTTTATCGAAGATGTTCAGAAAGCCTTGGTGAAAAGGCAAACCTGCCCGCATGACCGAGATGAGCACAGGATATATTTCCGGTAAAAAGGTGGCAGATTTCTTTAAAGGTGTATTGATCTTTGCTGACCGGTACGGCAGCGTTTTGGAGATTTCATAAGCCAGAATCTCTCCCAGTCGCTCGAGGTTCCTTCTGAAACGCATGGTGTCTCGCTGTGTTTTCACGTCTCTGAGCTCTGCCAGAAACACATTGGCCATAGAATTTTCTTCCGTTAAGATAAACATATACGCAGCAAATTATCTTCTTGTCATCAATAATACGGCTAAAGGTAATTATATTTATTTAATCTTTCACAAGCTGCCGTGCTTGGTGTCGTTGCACAAGGCCGGACTGTTTAGAGGTTCTGCACTAATAACTATTAAATTGATGATGGATTTGTTAAAGAAGCTTTGCAGCATTCATGCCCCAGCCGGGGATGAGGGCGCTTTAAAAGCGTTTCTACTTGAATATATATACGAAAATCAGCAAAGCTGGAAGGTAAAGCCTACTATTGTGCATGGGGAAGAATTTCAGGATTGTCTGATCCTGGAGTTTGGCACCCCGAGAACGGCTGTGTTTGCACATATGGACTCCATAGGCTTTACCGTCCGCTACGAAGACCAGCTCGTGAGCATCGGCGGACCGGAAGTGGAAACGGGCTACCAGCTAGTCGGTAAAGATGGTCTTGGCGCTATTGCATGCGAACTGCAAGTTGATGAAGACCATCGACTGAGGTACAAATTTGGCAGACCTATTGCCACGGGCACCAGCCTCACTTTTGCATGCAACTACCGGGAAGATGAAGACTATGTACAGTCCTGCTATCTGGATAACCGTCTGGGCATCTACAATGCATTGAAAGTTTGTGAAACCCTGGAAAACGGCGCCATTGTTTTCAGCTGCTGGGAAGAACATGGAGGCGGTAGCGTGGCCTATCTGACAAAATATTTATATGAGAAGTGGCGCATAAAGCAGGCATTGATCTCTGACATAACCTGGGTAACCGATGGTGTACACCACGGACTAGGCGTGGTGCTGAGCATGCGCGACAGCGGTATTCCAAGGCAATCATTTATCCGTAAAATTATTGCCCTGGCCGACAGCGGTGGCATCCCCTACCAACTGGAAGTAGAAGGTAGTGGCGGCAGCGATGGCAGGGAAATACAGCAGGCACCCTATCCTATCGACTGGTGCTTTATTGGCGCACCGGAAGACCATGTCCATAGTCCGGATGAGAAAGTTCATAAAAAGGATATTAGTGCCATGGTTTCTTTATACAGGCTGTTGTTGGAGGAATTATAGTGCTGCTGCTGGGGCACTTTGTTAATTGCAGTATTTAACTTCTATTTTGCAGGATAATCCCCTATATTTGTGGCGCCCTGCAAATGCAAGGGCTTTTTTATTCACCCGAAAGCTGGTTATGCAGGTTAAGGACAAAAATTTCCAAATCTTTATTGAAGCTGAAACGATTCAGAAGCGCATTGCAACACTGGGCAAGCAGATAGCAGAAGATTATCATGGAAAGCGGCCTTTGTTCATTGCTATACTCAACGGTGCTTTTATGTTTGCCTCAGACCTTTTAAAATCCGTCAGCATTGATTGTGAGATTTCCTTTATAAAGCTGGCTTCATATGAGGCAATGCAGAGCTCAGGAAATGTCGCGTCGCTGATTGGCTTAAAGGAAAATATTGCCAACCGACATATAATTATAATAGAAGATATTGTCGATACCGGCAATACGATGCAACATGTCCTGCCAATTTTTGAAGCTCAGCGCCCTGCTTCTGTAGAAATAGCTAGTCTGCTGCTAAAACCTGAAGCGCTATCGAAACCTTTGGCTTTACGATATGTTGGTTTTGAGATACCTAATAAATTTGTGGTAGGCTACGGCCTCGATTATGATGGATTAGGGAGAAATTTGCCGGAAATATATCAATTGAAGGAATAATAGTTGGCGGCAAGTGTAGGTTAAATAAAGGAAATTATTTGCAAAACGATTTTTTTATAAAACTTTTAACATGTTAAATATAGTACTCTTTGGCCCTCCGGGCGCTGGAAAAGGAACGCAAAGCGATAAAATCATCGCCAAATACAACCTTACCCATATTGCTACCGGCGATTTGTTCCGTAAGCATTTAGGCGAAGGTACGGAGCTGGGCACGCTGGCGCAAAAATACATGGATGAAGGCAAGCTTGTCC
>JBGSXH010000752.1:0-3243 GCA_041751515.1 Cyclobacteriaceae bacterium
GCTTAAAGCAGTTTGCAGTAAGATGGCTTCTTCAGCCGTTAACTCCCCGTTTATTTGATATTGTGCGACTGCATGAGGCATTTCATCTTTATAGCGAATCGCTGCCATAATATCGTGCATCAGTATACCGTGGGCAACTTGCGCGGTAGCCTTGCCCAACTGGGGTTTTATGCGAATCTTCAACTTTTTCTGCCAGGATTGTAGGGGAAAGTTTGTCAGTTGTAACCCGTTTTTCTCAGAATATTCCGGCTCTTTGCTTGTAGTAAGATCCAATGTTCCTAACTCGAACACTCCACTGTCATCATCATAGGCAGCATCAGGAATGTCCGAAGCAGAAGCTTGCAGTAATGCTGCCAATAAATTAGATACTTTTCGAAGGCTTTTTGCATTATCATCTGCAGGTACGATGACGTCCAGAACAGTTTCTGCGCGAGTTAATGCAACATACAAAAGATTAAGATTATCCATGGCCGCTTCAATTTCCTCTTCCAAATAGTCTTTGGCAAAATGGGATTGCATCAAATCTTTTCGGAAGGTCAAAGGCATAGGCCCGGCCAGGCTAAATTTATCATCTTCGGTCACTGACCAGAGTATTTGGCTGTTATGCGTTTCATGCAATAAGGACCAGTCGGCAAAAGGCATTAGTACAACTTTAAACTGCAAACCTTTCGATTTATGAATAGAAATGATTTGCGCTGCATTCATTTTGCCTGCCAGGACTATGGCCTTTTGTTTGCCATTCACTTGCCACCAATTCAGAAAGCCCGACAAATCAGGTTGCTCCTGCATAGAAAACTCCAGCAGGGCATCTTCAAAACCTTGCAAGTAGGCAAAGTTGCTCTCATCTTCATTTAGTTTAAAATGCCTAACGATTTCTGAATACAATTCAAATACCGGCAGTGTCGACCATTGTATCCATTGCTCCGCTGAAATTCCCAAGCGGCTGGAGAGTGCATTTTCAGTTATATCAGCAAATAAATCGTGATGGGCTGGATCATGCTGCAGGGCCGCCAGCCTGTGCATCACGGTCGCAGTCGCGACAGCATTGGTAGGATCTTGCATTGACTGCATGGTAGCAACCACCAGCTGCACTGCAGGAGAAGCCTGTAGGTACAAAGCTTCTGACGAAATGACCTGGTAACTGTGGCCAGCCTTTGCCGCTGCTGACTGCGCATACTGGCCAAGAAAATCCGCCACAGCCCTGCCCTGTCGACGCTTCCTAACCAGAATAGCCATATCTGCTGTCTTTATTCCCTGGTCCTGATAAAATTGCATCCTTTGTGCCAGCCGTTCAAGGGCTAACTCCTCAAATCGCTGCTCGGCATCCTTGGCCATAAAATTGAACCTTACCAATCCATTATGCCCGGCCTCACTGTATTTTGGCGACACTGTCTGTGCTACATCTTCATAAGAGCCCAGCAACTGCTGCAACTTTTCCTCCAGACCAGCTTTTAAATTATGAATGGCTTCAGCATCAATTTTCGCTTTAAAGTGATTGAAAAGCAGCTCTGTAGCGCGATGAAAGAGACTATTGTTAAAATTGACAATATTTGGCAAACTTCTCCAGTTCGTAGACAAGGCACTAATCTGCAGCTGTTCTTTGGAGAAACCTTCCGCAACCTTAAATTGAAGCAGCTTCCAGTCGCCACCACGCCATCGGTAAATGGACTGCTTCACATCACCCACAAGCAGGTTGGCATGGCCATCGGCCAGTGTGTTCTTTAACAATGGCATGAAGTTCTGCCATTGCAGGCTGGAAGTATCCTGAAATTCGTCGATAAGATAATGCCTGTACTTATTACCTATTTTCTCATAAATATACGGACTGTCGTTGGTGGCAATAATTTCATTAAGTAATGTCGTGGTATCGCTGATAAGAAATTTGCCTGTTTCATCTTTGTATGTGCGCATGGCCTCATCAATTGCCGTGAGAGCGCCATACATATAGATATTTCTAAGCAAGGCATTTGCAGTCACATAGTCAGCAAAGTAATGGTCATAATGCGCTATTGCCTGCTCAAGCTGTTCCATTAAGCCAGCGTCAAGCAGCGCACAGATATCAGCGAATTTAGGATCTTTTTTACCGCACCACTCTTCTGGACCGGAAAGTGCCTTCCTGGCCCTGGACTTAGGGTCATAGTCGGCTCCCTTTCTGACGATTTTATAAAAGTAGTTGGCGACTCCGCTCTTCTTGTATTTAAAATTTTCAATTGATAATCCAGCTCCTTCAATCGTCTCGATGCCCTGCTTTCCGTAAGCATGCATCGCGCTTTCAAAATTATTGATTTCCGTTTGTAGAAAATCACGGAGGTTTTCAAGAAAATCTTTGTTTTCCTGTCTGTGCTTTATTTGAGGCGCCAGCAATCTGTATTCTTCTGTGAAAAGTTGTTTGCCCAATTGGACCAAATCTGCTCCGATATTCCAGGACCTGCCATCTTCCAGTTTGTTGAGCGCAAATGTCATTAGCCATTTGCTGAGCCAGTTCTCTGGTTCCAGCTTATCAAACATGGTCGCAACCACTTCCGTTAATATCTCTTCCTGGTTTAAGGCCAGCTCAAAATTGGCTGGCAAGCCGAGGTCAAATGCAAAAGCCCTTAAAATCTTTTGAAAAAAACTATCTATGGTTTCGACAGAAAACTGACTATAGTCGTGCAGAATATTTCTTAGCAACAGATGAGATTTTTGCTGTACTTCCGCTGCCTCCAAACCGGATTCTTCAGAAATCATTGACAAATATCCTTCATTTTGACCATGAATTAGATCGGACAGATTTTCGATAATCCGAAGTTTCATCTCCTGAGCCGCCTTATTAGTAAAGGTTACCGCCAGAATATGCCTGAATTGTATCGGGTTTTTCAGCGCCAGCAACAGATAGGCTTTGGTGAGCATAAATGTTTTCCCTGACCCTGCGGAAGAGCGATAAATAGTAAGTGCTGAAGCTTGCATAGGCGAAGATTGGTACGCCTAAATATAGCCACATAATGTAGAAAAAGTAATTTAAACGACGTCTATCCTGGCCTGAATATGTAAGTCATTGTTCTCTAATTCCAGCGCCAATAACTGACCGAAACCGGGCTTGTCGTAAACGCATCCATTATCAAGACTTATGGCGATGGCCTGGAGTTGCAATAATTTCATTCTTATATCCTGAAATCGCGTTGGAGTATGACCGTGGAAAACATTTTTGTTATGCACCTGCACAGGATCTACCACAAAGTTTCTAATGCTAAGCATTGCGTCTTT
>JBGSXH010000753.1:0-9956 GCA_041751515.1 Cyclobacteriaceae bacterium
GCAGGGGTAAACTATAAAGTTAATCCTTATTTAAATCTATTTGCAGGTATTCACAGAGGCTTTGCTCCACCACGTGTGAAGGATGCTATAACCAACGAAGGTGCAGCGCTTGATCTGGAAGCAGAGAGAAGCTGGAATACAGAGCTGGGACTGAGAACTTCCCCACACCCTGCCCTGTTTATTGAGCTGACTGCTTTTAGAATGGACTTCTCGAATCAGATAATTCCTGTAGCAGAGTCTGCCGGTGGCTTAGGCTTTGGACTAGTGAACGCAGGCGGCACATTACACCAGGGTATTGAACTAGGAACTCAGTTAGCGATTCATGAATTAATTAATACAGGTTTGACGCTTAACTATGATATCAATGCCTCATACATCAACGCTGTTTTTAGTGAGGATCGCTTTATTCAGGAGCAAAATATAAACGGCAATCGTACACCCTACGCGCCTGAATACCTTATCTCGTCAGCCTTTACTTTAGAAGCACAAAGTGGCGTCGGATTCAGGTTAAACGGCACTTTTGTAGGTCAGCAATTTACGGATGAGCTAAACACGTTTGCCCCTTCTGCAAATGGCAGGACTGGAGAATTGCCCGGCTATTATGTATTGGATGCCTCGGCGCAATATAACATCCCAAAAATCAATACTATTTTTAATATATCTGTTAAGAACCTGACAGATGAACGATACATCGCCACCAGAAGACCGCAGGGAATTCGGGTTGGTTTGCCACGGTACATCACTGCCGGGCTTGATATAAGATTTTAATTTGCTGTGTTTTCTGAAAGGCTGGCCCATCCACCGGGCCTGCCTTTTTTATGCATCGAAAGGGAAAAAGAGCGGTATTAGGAAAGTTGCCAAAATCCAGAAAAGAATGTTCAAAGGGGTGCCTACCTTTAAATAATCACTGAATCGGTAGTTTCCCGGACCATAGATCATGGTGTTGGTCTGGTAGCCTACCGGGGTCATAAAACTCAGCGATGCAGCATAAGTAATGGCCATCAAAAAAGGCCGGTGATTGACGCCCATGGCTTCCGCTGTAACTATGGCAATTGGTGCCAGTAAGGCGGCGGTAGCATTATTAGACATAAAGTTCGTAGAGAGAAATGTAATCAGAAAAAGGCCTGATAACAATACTTGCGGGCCAAATTGTCCTAGATTATCCACTAGCGCATTTGCAATAAGCGTAGCGGCACCGGTTTTTTCTAATGCTGCACCCATTGACAATACGCCTGCGAGCATAAAAATGACTTTCCAGTCAATGGCTTTGTAGGCTTCCTGTACCTTTATAATACGCATGATGATCAGGAGCAAACAGCCAACAGTTGCAGATACAATAATGCTCGTCAGGTTCAAAGCAGCAGCTCCTACTACGCCAACGATAATGGTGATGGCAGGTATAATTTTCTTGTAGCGAAAACCACTGGCCATTTTTTCAGATACCACCAGGATATCCCCCGAACTTCGAAGACTATGTAGCGCTTCCTCGTCAGCCTTCAGTAACAACACATCCCCTGCCTGCAGCTTCGCCTGTTTAAGGTCCGTTCTGATGATGGCTTTCCGTTGCCTTATAGCAATAACAGTTGCGCCATAGATGGTGCTGAAATTAGATTGCATCAGATTCTTGCCCACCAGGTCAGACTTGGGGGCGATTATACCTTCATATAATTTCTCGTCCTCCAGAGCAACATTATGGTCTTTGTCCAACTTATGATCATCCTTAATGTCTATGCCTTCCTGGTCTTTTATTTTTTGAAGCGACTCAATATTACAGATAATCTTTAGCGAATCATCCGGTCGAAGTACTGTATTTGGAAGTACTTCGACTCTGCTATTATCTCTTCTCCTTATCTCTAGAATATCGCAACTTTGCCCGTTAAAGATGCTGATGTCCTGCAACTTCTTGCCTATGAGCGATGAGTCTGGCTTAATGATGGCTTCCGTATAATAATTACCGAGATCGAAATCTTCCATGAGCGTGTTGGACGGTTTGCGCTTGGGAAGCAGTCGGAAACCAATAAAGGCCATATACAATACTCCGGCTATTAAAAACCAGATACCCGCTCCGCTCATTTCAAACATACCGATGGCAGGTTTACCTTGTCTCTCGGCAATGCCACTGACCAGAATATTGGTAGAAGTGCCAATTAAAGTATTAACTCCACCCATTAATGACCCGAATGACAGGGGAATAAGGAGTTTGGAAGGGCTGATATTACTTTCTTTTGCTACCTGCAATACCATCGGCAACATGAGCGCAACTACCGCAGTGTCATTAATAAAGGCAGAAAGTACCCCTGAAGAAACCATAATCACCACCAAACAAAGGACATAGCTTTGCTTGCCAATCCGTGATAAATAGGCACCGAAGTTGTTAAGTGCACCAGTTCGGAATATGGATTCGCTGATGACAAACATAGCTCCTACGGTAATAGTAGCAGGATTACTAAAGCCAGCGAAGCCTTCCTCGGGAGCTAAGATGCCCGTCAATATGAAAAGTACCATTACTAATATAGAAACAGTATCTACAGATAGCTTCTCAGTGACAAACAAAACAACCGCCAGAAGAATAATGCTTAGCGTAATTAATATTTCCGGCGTGAACATATGTTTAAAAAATACTATTTAAGTTTAATTAAATTTGAGTTACGCATTGGTAATTGTGGTTGCAAATCCTTAACATGCAGTGTTTGGTAAATGGTGATCGCAAAAGCCATTGTAAATATTGCCTTTTAGCATGCTCTTCCCAGGCAAAATATTTTACTATGGCAAACCAAAGAAATGAAATAGGAAAACCAAAGAGTACCGATAGATACTTCTTAAGAATTATTTTAAAAATTTAAAAATAGATATTATGCTGGATAAAAGTTATTACAACCGGGAAGATTTGAAAAAGTTTGGCGAAATAAGTGAGTTTCAGCCTGCACTTGGCAAAAAGTTTTTTGACTACTATGGTGAGGTTTTTAAGGAAGGTGCTTTAACAGCACGTGAAAAGTCGCTCATAGCCCTTGCAGTAGCACATGCCATTCAATGTCCTTACTGTATCGATGCCTACACGGGTGATGCTTTGGAGAAAGGCTCCGATGAAGAACAAATGATGGAGGCGGTGCACGTTGCAGCGGCCATCCGCGGGGGGGCTTCTCTCGTACATGGTGTACAAATGATGAATAAGGCAAAAGACATGAGCATGTAATGGAAAAGAAATCGTTAAAAGGAAGAGCACACAAATTATCAGACAGTAATATGCAATTGGAAGTTTTATCTGCCCATCAGATCAAGGGCGATAAATTCCCGGCATTTTCTGAAAAAATAGCACAGTTTGGCTTTCAGGGGATAAATGCTCGTTCTGTTGACGTGCTGCAAATCAATCTTGGCAAAATGTGTAATCAGACATGTGCACACTGCCACGTGGATGCAGGGCCGGACAGGAAAGAAATTATGACCCGCGAAACAATGAAAGCCTGTTTGAAAGCAGTAAAAAATAGTAACGTTGCCGTAGCGGACTTAACAGGTGGTGCACCGGAAATGAATCCTGATTTCCGGTGGTTTGTAGAAGAGCTGCATGCTCTGGGTGTACATATTATCGTTCGCTGCAACTTAACCATCATTCTTGCCAATCCGAAGTACCATAGCCTCCCGGAGTTTTACAAGGCAAATAAAGTGGAGGTAGTCTCCTCTCTACCGCATTTTTCAGCCCGTAGAACAGACAAGCAGCGGGGAGAAGGCGTTTTCGAAAAGTCTATTAAAGCGCTGCAAATGCTTAACGTTGTAGGCTATGGCATAGAAGGCAGCGGGTTGCCTTTAAACCTTGTATACAATCCGTCAGGAGCATTTTTACCCGGCGATCAACAAGGTCTTGAGAATGAATTTAAAAAGAAGCTCAGGGATAATTTTGACATTTCATTCAATAGCTTGTTTGCCATAACCAATCTACCCATCAGCAGGTTTCTGGACTATTTGGTGAGTTCAGGCAACTATGAAGAGTATATGGAAAAATTACTTGATGTTTTTAATCCTGCATCAGTAACCGGAGTAATGTGCAGAGATACTATTTCTGTGGGCTGGGACGGCTATCTTTATGATTGTGATTTCAACCAGATGTTAGACATGAATTTGGCTGATAATCTGCCACGGCATATAGAAGATTTTGATGGTAATGTTCTCAAAAACAGGGAAATAAGATTAGGACAACATTGTTATGGTTGCACTGCAGGCAGCGGATCAAGTTGCGGCGGTACAACAACCTGATCAAATATCTCCGGTCTCCATGATTTTTCTTAGTTTCAGGTCAGTTACAGGTTTAGAGATATAGGCCTGTACCTGGTTGAAACGACTTACTTTGTGTTTATCTCGCATGCTTTCAGAGCTGGATACAACTATGACTGTAATTTTATCCTTGGAAATAGATTCGTCATTTTCGTATACTTCCAGAAATTCAAATCCATCCATCACCGGCATATTTAGATCCAGTAATATGATCTCAGGGCAAATACTTGAATCAGATACTCCGGAGCAACATTCGTGCAGGTAATCTAATGCTTCTCTGCCGTTAGCACATGTATGAATTTCAGCATCTAATTTTTCAAGAAACATCTTTGTGAGAGCAACAGTAGTGCTGTCGTCTTCAACCAGTAATATCTTCAACGTCTCCTTCATACACAATTCAAAAAATAAGTGCTCAAATATTCATTATAGATGAGCATAACGATGACAATCCATCGTGAAAAAAAACAACGATATCGCTGGCTAATTGAGTAAACTCAACTCTAACCAATAGGTTTAAGCTTTGCTTCAGTCAGCGCTCTTTTTATCATAGGTTTTAAATAACATCGAAAGGAAGTGCCACCTCCCTCTGTACTTAGCACTTCTACATGACCGCCGTTTTTCTCTGCTATCGTTTTGATCAGATGTAATCCAACGCCAGTGCCTTGTGCCTGATGGCTAAACCGTTTAAAAGGTTTAAATAGTTTATCTCCAATTTGCTCCAGGTTCATACCTATGCCATTGTCGCTGAAGGACAGTAGGATCATGCCCTTTGCTGCGGGCCTGCTTTTTACATTAATGACCAATGGTCTGCTGGACATCCGGTATTTGATAGCGTTGCTTAATAGATTTTTAAGCACGCAAAGTACGTATGCTTCAAGTGAAAATATTGTAGGGGCCTGGCTGAAGTCAACCTCTAAGGTGCATTGGCTGCGATCCAGCTCTGTCTCGAAATCCTGTTTCACAAGATCAAAAACTTCCTGTAATCGGATGTTTTTGACATTACTTTCATCTATGTTCTGCACTTCTATTACTTCCAATAGCCCCTTTAGGGTTTTGTCAAGTTTATCAACAGACACTCCTAAGTAGTCAATGACATCCATTTTCTGTTTGTCATCATCTGCCTTATGTATCAGGTCAATCGATAGTTTAAGGTTGGTGACAGGAGACTTCAAGTCATGGGCTGCCATGTAAACGAAATCATCTAATAGGGAGTTAATTCTTGATAGTTCTATATTTTTTATCTCCGTTTCTTCCAACAACAGCTTGAGCTTGTCTTCCTGCTCTTTAATTGGACTAATATCCACTACCAGAGAATAGAAGCCTATAAGTGCATTTTCAAAATATTGAGGAATAAAGCTGGTTTTCACGTACCGAGAACCAGCATGCTGATAATTCATTTGCATTTCAAACTCGAGGCGGTGGCCGTTCAGAACATCAATAATTTGTGGCTGAATGCTGTCATATGCCTCGTTCCCTATAATGTCAGCAATATGGCGTCCCGAGATATCTTTGTTTTTTATACCGAACCACTTTTCGTAGGCTTCGTTGGTAAACTGGTATTTTTCTTCAGTATCTACATATGCTATGAGCACCGGGAGTGCGTCAGTTAAAAGCCGTAGCTGCTCTTCTTTTCGCTGGAGTAAATCGAGGGCATGTTTTTCTTCATCAATGAGGGTTGTTGTTCCAAACCACTTTACTACCTCCCCTCTTTCGTTCTTAAAAGGAATGCCCCGACTTTGCATCCAGCGGTATTCTCCAGTCTTGAAGCGGAGGCGATGGTCAATCTTGAAAGCTTCACGTGCCTTCATAGCTTTTTGCCAGGCCATTAAAGTACGTTTACGATCGTCCTTATATACCTGGTTCATGCTCAACCCTTCGCAATTTTTGCCGACGGGCACACCAGTAACATCTTTCCATTTGGTGGAACAATAATCAAACTTTCCATTATGCCCTATTGTCCATACAATATGCGGAATAGACTCCGCCATAAATTTGTATTTTTTACGGCTATCGTTGAGCGCTTTAGTGCGGTCTTGCACTTTTCTTTCGAGCTCGTGGTTGTGGTTGTTCAGCACCTCCTGTATTTTTTGAAGCTCAGCATTCAGTGCTTTGTGTTCCTTCAGGCTTTTAATACGCCCTCTGTCTGCATTGCGCCATTGAAGGATCGTTTTCATGATCCGGTTATGGGCGAGAAAAAGGATGGCAAAACCAGTTAAGCATAGTAAAATGATGCCGATAGGTGTTATCAGAGCATAGCGATTGGCCCTGGGGCTCATCACCTCTATGTTTTCAGCAATATGTCTCCTGATCTGGTCGACATTAGTCCGAAGGATACTCATACTGGCGTGCGATGGACCGGCGCTGACTCTTACTTTTGATTTTTTCTGAGCAATCGCGGTTTCCGCCTGTTTTATTCTAGTATTGAGCTGCTCATTTATGCTGGCATAGGTAGCGATGAGCACACTGTCTTCCGTATTATATATCTCTTCCTGAAATTTGCTATTCAGGTTTTGAACGCGGGCTATTTTTTGATTGATATCTGCAATGTATATTAGTGAATCTGATATGATGTAAACTTGCTGCAATCCATCAATTTCTTCTACCTGCAGCAGGAGTTCCGTACTCATCAACTGCACCTGCTGGTTGCGGTTTATTTTCTCATTATTATTGATGAGTTTACGAGTGCTGATAAAGGCCAACAAGGAAATGCATAGCAGCAATAACGCTGATAAAATGAAAGCTAGTTGAACTTTTTGTGTGAGCCGGAATTGCATATCTAAGATTAAAAAATGATAAGTGCTGAAAAGCTATTATCATAACAGTATTTTGAGGCTGCTAGTTATAAATTTGTGCTAGTTTAAGCAACTGAATATCACTATATCTTCCTGCTTGCGATGATACTTTCGTAAAAACTTGTTCAAAGCCTGAAAGCTTGAGGCTTATTTTGTGAAATAGTAATTTTTTCTCATCTTAATACTTTCGTATTACACGTTCAACAATGCAGCCCTAATAGACAAATCCTTTATTTTACCATTTTTTGCAATGTTTAAAAAGATAGCATTAGCCATCGCATTTTCTCCAAGAACGGAGCAATTACTTTCAGAAGCCCGAAGGTTGGTAGTATTATATCATGCTACCATCATCTTCATCCATGTAGGTGAACATTCAGAAGTGGAGGAGCAAAAAATTCGGAAAATGATTGATAAGGCAGGGTTTAAAAATGATTATAAACTTGCCTGGGAAAAAGGAGACCCAGTGAAGAAGATTCTGGCTATCTGCCATAGGGAAAAGGTTGATCTGCTAATCGCAGGTGCATTAAAAAAGGAAAACCTATATAATTATTATATCGGCAGCATCGCACGGAAAATACTAAGAAGAGCAGAATGTTCTGTTCTGGTGCTGACAGATCCTAAGCAAATGCCCATCAAGTTCAAGCGTATCATCGTCAGTGGCAATGATAATCCGAACTCCGAAAAAGCACTGGCCAGCGCCTGCGATTTGGCCATTCGCGAAGATAACAGCCAACTGCATATTGTAAGAGAAACCAAGCTTTATGGCCTGGCCATGTCGATATCTGAAAGCAATAGTGAGGAAGAGTATAGCAAAGCCAGAAGAAATTATATTCAGGACGAAATTGGAAAGGTAAACCGCAAATTGCTTGATATGCATACAGAGGGCTTATCGCCGCATATTAAGGTCACTACAGGTAAGGCTGGTTTTGAGATTGCCAAATACACAAGAAAAGTGAAGGGAGACCTGCTTATCATTGGTGGCCCTGAGAAAGAACTTGGTTTTATAGACTTTTTCTTCCCAAACGATCTGGAATATATATTCGCCAACTTACCTACTAACGTGCTGATCATACACCAATAATATGGATAAACTTTCGCACATTGAGGTAGTCAATTTATTGATGCAGTTGGCTGTTATGCTAATTTTTGGCCGTGTTCTCGCTGAGGCTGCCCGAAAACTGAACCAGCCAGCAGTGGTGGGCGAAATTATAGCAGGGATTCTTCTTGGTCCTACCGTTTTAGGTATGATAAGCCCGGATACTTTTACCACCCTATTTCCTGCAGTGGGGACATCTGCAGTAGCACTGGATGGTTTTATACAGGTGGCAGTCGTGCTGTTGCTATTTATTGCTGGACTGGAAGTCGACCTTCACATCGTTTGGCAACAAGGCAAGCAGGCCCTTTATACCAGCAGTTTGGGCTTGATCGTTCCATTTGCTCTGGGTTTTATCTTTCCTTATACCTTTCCTGAGTTCTTTGGTTATGATGATGAAGGCAGGAAGCTGTTGTTTGCTTTGTTTTTAGGCACTTCAATGTCCATTACTGCCCTGCCGGTTATAGCAAGAATCTTAATGGACATGAACCTGTTTCGGTCCAAAATGGGAATGTTAATAATCGCATCAGCGATGATCAATGACCTGCTGGGTTGGCTTATCTTTTCAGTTATTTTGAGCATGATGGGCAAAGGCGAAGGAGAAATGAGCCTTTGGGGTACAATCGCACTCACCCTGGGCTTTACCGCCCTAATGCTGACCTTCGGAAAAGCCATGTTGGATAAAGTCTTGCCATGGGCCAATAAAAAGTTGGCCTGGCCTGGCGGGGTATTGTCGCTGGGTCTGGCTATCTGTTTTCTAGGGGCAGCGTTTACAGAATTTATAGGAATTCACGCCATATTTGGTGCTTTCATCATAGGCGTAGCCTTGGGAGATTCTGTCCATTTTACGGAACGAACAAAAGAGATAATCCATCATTTTATAAATAATATTTTTGCCCCCTTGTTTTTTGTTTCGATTGGTCTAAAAGTAAACTTCATCACTTATTTTGATTTTCCATTGGTGCTGGCTGTTTGTGCTATTGCTTTCGCCGGTAAAATTGTCGGTAGTGGTCTTGGAACGTACCTTGGAGGATACTCCAAAAAGGAGTCTTTGGCAGCAGGTTTTGGTATGAATGCGCGAGGCGCAATGGAAATTATTTTAGGTTTAATCGCGTTGGAAAATGAATTGATTAACGAATATATTTTCGTTGCATTGGTCATTATGGCCTTACTTACCAGCATTACCAGTGGGCCGCTCATGCGCCTAAGCCTAAAGAGCGGTAGAGAGATCCTATAGGTTATTTTTAAACCATAAGCCAATACTCACCGTTTACTAAATTATTTACTTACTTAAATTTTTTAGATATGCGTAAATTCAATTACGCTGGTTGTGTGATGGCGGTATTGGTTTTTTCCACACTATTTGCCGGAACCATTTATGCGCAAGAACTGCCCATCCAGCACGAACAGCCTGTAAGAACGGATTTTTCGGATGAAGAGATTGAAAAATTCATTGCCGTAAACCAAAAAGTAATCGCAATTCAGCAGGAGAATGAACAATACATGATTCAGGCGATAGAAAAGGAAGACCTTGATCTGGAAAGCTTTAATGAAATCCTTAAAGGACAGCAAGGTGAAGTTACAACTTATGAGGCCTCTGAAGATGAGCTGGCTTCTTTTAATCTTGCTGCACAGAATATCATGATCATTCAGAAAGACATGCAGGAAAAAATGGAGCAGGCTGTCGTAGAAGAAGGCATGGAGCTGGAGGATTTTCAGGCACTGATGCTGGCTTACCAGCAGAGCCCTGAGCTTCAACAGAAGGTTGACAGTCAGTTAATAGAAAATTAATTGCTTGTTAATAG
>JBGSXH010000754.1:0-14654 GCA_041751515.1 Cyclobacteriaceae bacterium
CCACATTAACCTATAGCTGTTCAGGAAAAATTTATTTAGCTGAAAAGTCTGGTAAATTTTCGACTTGTGCGTAGGGGAGCTGTATAAGATGTTGTCCACGGTTGTAGTTTTCCAGACCTGAAGACGCAATGGTATCGTAATCACCTAAGCTAATATTACCGTTTTCCTCCGGACAATTATCAGGCAGCACAATGCATTTAATTTCTCCGATGACCATTCTGGTATTGTTCCGCTGAATAGGGATTTCTTCGACGAATTTTAATCCGATTTTAAGCTGACTTTCTTTTACAAAGGGCGCCTTAAAATCTGCGATATACTCTGGCTCCAGATGGCAGGCTTCAAACTCCGATACTCCTGCCTCAAATCGGGCTGAGGTAAAATGCGCCCTTTCTACTATACTCGCGGTCACATGATTCATCGTATAGCAAGCAGTAGCTTTAATATTGCGGTAAGTATCTCCACTTTTCCCCAGCGGCCTTTGGATGAACCCTATCAGCGCAGGATCTGCCCCCAGGTGGATGATGCTGCTGAACATGGCCAGATTAGTATTGCCATCGGCATCCATACTACCAATGAGCACTGCAGGTTTGTATCCTGAGATGCAATTGATGAGATTGGCCCTGTAAAAGCGTTCAAAACCCTTAATTTGTTTTTCTGAAATGATGTTCATTATCTCTTGCTAATATTGTTATGTGTAATAATACGCTGCCTGCTGCATTTAAACCGGCTAATATCCTCATTTCTTTTTTTTAGGTGCTTGCTACTCACCCCGCTATTGACTCTTTTCCGCCAACGTCTGAAGCTTCCCGGCTGAAGATTGTTCCTCATCAGTGCGATCACCTCTGCTTCACTGAGTGAAAATTGATAATTGATGGCCTCGAAAGGAGTACGGTCTTCCCAGGCCATTTCTATGACCCTGTCAATTACTTCGGTTTCCATTTGTTGAATTTTTTGTTTACAAAGCTAAAACTATAAACGCTTGCTTGGCATAGTTGTTCATTTTTATAAAATCTCAAAACCCCTTATCAGTTGGGGTATAATTGAATTTTTTCAAGCCTTTTAAGAACAATCCTATGTACAGCATTAAATGGTTGGTGTGGAGTAGTATTTCTATTTGATTCAACATCAATGTAATAAAGCTTCACTATTTCGGGTCAGGTCAATAGCTATGGTAGTGTAAAAATCGATCGTCTGAGAAGCGCAGCACTACACTTTATCGCTAAACATGAATTTTAGAATATTGTATGCAGTTTACTGTAAAATGGAAAATGAAATTTCCTCAAAAAAATAATTATTGACATACTGTTGTATTCTCAGTCAGGTAAGATTACCGATTACTTTCATGCTATTTACATTGCCTCTGCTAATTACCTTTGTTTTATTTCTTTTCCCTGAATGACGAGACAGCATTTAATCGGGGAGATAGATTTCGAAAAAATTCATTTAAATCATTGTATGGAAACAGTAGTAAAAAGGCGTAAGTCTAAGGTAGAAATAATCTTTCTTGGAGGCTCTGTTGCGCTAGTCATCAGTATGCTAGGAGGTTATGTCATCTCAAAGTATAATTTTCGTTTCGGCAGCGAGATCGTTCTTGTCTGGCAACTATTAAGTATTGGCCTAGTTAACTTTGCATTGTTTAAGTATTTTCTGAAGCCGATTGGTGTGCTGAAAGGGCAATTAGATACTCTCGAAAAGGGCGATTTTGCGATTCGTTTTATTGAAAACGGACAAGGTTTCTACGCAGAAGTTGGTGCCACTTTAAACCGGCTGCTTGATAAAATTAATAATGCAAGTGCTTTCGTGAAATCTATTGAAGATGGAGCTTTAGAAGCCGCATATGAAGGTGATAATGTAGGCAAAGACCAATTGTCATCCGCCTTATTAAGTATGCGGGACCAGATGAAACGCATAGAGGGAGAAACTGCAGAACGGAATTGGGTGACACAGGGTTTGGCGCAATTTGTTGAAATCCTTCGTGCCAATGATGAGAATATTGAGGCTTTGTCCAATAAAATAATTTCCAGTCTGGTAAAATATTTAAATGCGAATCAAGGTGGTTTATTCATGCTCAATGATGATGAAGGGGAGGAATTTCTCGAGCTTACCGCTTGCTATGCTTTTGACAGGAAGAAGTTTGTAGAAAAGCGCATTGAAAAGGGGCAGGGGCTTATAGGGCAAACTTTCCTTGAAAAGCAAACTATTTACCTTACCGATGTACCGCAGGATTATATCACCATAACCTCAGGTTTAGGGGATGCAAGGCCTACTTCTATCATTTTAGTACCATTGAAAATCAATGAAGATGTTTATGGAGTAATTGAAATGGCTTCATTCAAGCCGTTTAAAAAATACCAAATTGATTTTCTGGAAAGATTAGGGGAAAGCATAGCTTCGACTATCGCTACAACTAAAACTACGGAAAAGACCAAAGTTCTCTTAATTGAAAGCCAGCAACAGACCGAAGAAATGCGTGCGCAGGAAGAGGAAATGCGTCAGAACATGGAAGAGCTGGAGGCTACACAGGAAGAAATGCGACGCGTAAGCACAGAGCTGGAAGAGCAGCAGGACAAATTAAATAATGCACTGAAGCTGGCGAATATGGCAAACTGGGAAATCGACATCGAAAGCAATATGGCCACTTTCAATGAAAATTATTATCTTTTATTTAAAACTGATTTGCAAACTGAAGGTAGCTTTAAAGTACCTGCCGACCATATCGCTTCAAAATATTACCCAAAATATGCCAAGGCATTCGAAGTTTCGGCAGGATTGGTCATCGAAAAGGCAGACCCGCATTATGAGGAGCATGTTATTCATGAAGCTAGTACCAAGAATGGTGAAGAGCTGTGGCTGGATGTTACCATCAGGGTAGAATGCCGAAATGGCAAAGCAGTGTCCTTGTTTGGTATCACCAGGGATGTAACCCGTGAGAAAGTACTTGAAATGGAGACCAACGAACAGCTGGATCAGATGAAAGCGCAGGAGGATGTGATGATTCAAAATATGGAAGAGATGCATGTGCTACAAGATCAGAAGGCAGCACTGGAAGCGACGATTGAAGAAAAAGAAAATGCTCTGCAATCGGCGCAAGCAGAACTGGAGCAGCTCAAAGGCGGGAAAAAGAAAGTGGCTGCCAATGCTTAAAGACAACAGGTATACAATTTAATGTAAAGCCGGTAAATGCGATAAGCGTTTTCCGGCTTTTTTTATGCACCCTTTCAAGTCATTTTTTAGCAGCCAATTTTTAGCAGTTTTTACTGCGCAGCATCTTATTTTTTCAACTTTGCTACGTACATGTGAAGCAAACCTCTCAGCAAAAAGCCAAGCAATAATATGCTAAGGCTGGAATAAACAATTTCGAAAGGCATATAAGCTACCATCGCTAAGCAGCCGGTAAGTCCTAATGCGGGGATAGCCGGACTATACAGTCGCTGCGTTTTCGGTTGTTTTAAGGCTGCCAGGTTGGTAATGCTATAATAAAGCAAAATTGTAAAAGAAGCCGCCCCAACGATGAAAGTAAAGGTACCAAAAATGGTAATCGATAAAATGATAAGGCCAGTGAGGAGTATGGCCACATGGGGCACACTAAAACGCGGGTAAATGTTTTGTAAAGCAGGAGGAAGGTCATTTCTTCGCGCCATGGCGAGCATCATACGGCTAATGCCCAAAATCTGACTTAGCAGTACCCCAAGCATGGCAGTTGCCGCTCCGGCATTTAAAACCGGACCAATTAAAGGCGTGGACAATACTGCTGCTACACGTTGTAAAGGGGCGGTACTTTCCGCCATCTCTGCTGTACCAATAACGCCGATGGCAACAATAGCTACTATCGTATACAATATTATGGCCGTGGCAATGGTAATGATGATGGCTTTTGGAATTGTTTTTTCAGGCGATTTTACTTCTTCTGCCAGTGTAGTAATGCGTGCATATCCTGTAAAAGCAAAGAACAGGATCGCCGAAGCTTCCGCTATTCCGGATAAGCCAAAAGGAGCGAACGGCTTAAAATTGCTGCTTTTAATTTCAGGCATGCCACTGAATATTAAATACAGCAAAGCAAATAATGTACAGGAGACAATGACAATATTCAGTAATCCCGCCTTCTTTATGCCTAATATATTGGCCAGGGTCAATAGTACGATGGCCGCGATGGCATAGATTACTGGCGAAGTAAAAGGAACAAGACTATAAAAATAACTGCCGAAGCTAATGGCTACCACACCTGCAGCAGCAAGTTTGCTTATCAGGAACATCCAGCCTGCCGCAAAGCCAAAGGTAGGATTAAGTAGCTGATAGCCATATTCATATGTACCTCCCGATTGCGGGTAAATGGCAGCCAGCTGGGCGGAGCTTAATCCATTGAAGGCTGCAATAATTCCGGCTATTATCAGGCTTATTAAAAATGCCGGTCCTGAAATGCCAGCAGCCACGCCTGTCACTACAAATATACCAGCACCAATGATGGCACCTAAGCCCACGGCAACGGCATCCTTTAAGTCCAGTACCCGCAGTAATGCATTTTGATTTTGATGATCCAAACTAACGCCTTATAATCTTTTCATCCACTGAATACCTGCCTGCGCCTTTAATGATCAGGAAAATGCTGCCCAGCAACATGGCCCAATCTGTTCTGCTACCGTGCATCATTTCCCAAAAACCTTCTTCTGCCAACACTGCAGATTTGGTCGTTGCAATGGCCACCAGCATAATAATACAGGTAACACCAGCAGAAAGACGGGTAAAAAAGCCCAGCACTATAAATAATCCTGCGATAATCTCGGAAGCCCCTACAAAAGGCCCTAAAATTTCCGGATTAGGTAGTCCGATTTTCTCAAACCTGCCCGAGCCCCGGCCTGCTGGGAAGAGAAATTTTTGAATGCCTTCCGACAGAAACACCAGGCCCACCATCAGTCGGATCAGGATGATGGATTTTTGTGTTGAGGTAGCTAATATCTTTTTAAGCATGGTCTTTAGTTTTTGATTTTTACAGTAATCTGGTCTCCTGTATCAATATCTTCGCTTGGGTTCATCAGCAATTGATCGCCTGCTGATAAATCTCCTGTAATTTCAATTTGATCGCCGGATTTAAGCCCTCTTTTAACAGGTACTCTTTCGGCAGTATCGTCATTGATGCGAATCACAAACTGATCTTCCATCGTTCGCAATATAGCCGATGCCGGCACCCAGAATGCGCCCTCTCTCGCCCTGAAATTGACATGTGCCTGGGCAAAACTGCCTGACTTAAGCTGCTGGTCGGCATTGTCAACGTCGGCTTCAATGATTTCCGTTCTTGTGCCTGCATCGATGGCACCTGATTGCCGGCTGATATTCGCCTGAAAACTTTTTCCCGGCATTGCTTCGGTTTCAAAGGAGATGGTATCGCCTTGCGCAAAATGCTGCGTATACCGTTCGGGGACGGCAATTTCCAACCGCAAAGTCTGATTGTTCTCCAATCTGAAAATCGGGTTTTCTCTATTTCCCTGATTGCTCAACAAGTCGCCGGGATGATTGTTTCTTTGGGTAATGGTGCCGGAGAATGGTGCCCTTATGGTCAGGTAAGCGGTCAATTCTTTGCTGGCATTCAGCTGCGAACGTGCTGCTTCCAAGGCATAATTGGCGCTGACCAGCGCTGCACTGTCATTTGCCATTTGGTTGCGATAGCGCAGCAGGTCGCTTTCAGAAACTGCCCCCTTGGTTGCCGATGCTTTCGTAATGCGGTCATAGGTATCTTTGGCCACCTGAAAACTGGCTTCTGCACCTGTCAGCGCTCCCTGCGCACTGCTCACGTCTGCCGCTGCTGCTGCTTGCTGCGCATTGATTTCCGGCGCTTCCAACCTGGCAAGAATATCGCCTTTGTTCACCTTACTTCCACGATCTACAGCGATCATGTTCACAAAGCCGCTGGTCTTTGGGTAAATCATGGCCGATTCATAGGGCTTTAACTCCGCTGGTAGGGATACCCGCTGTTGCTGGCTGCTTCTCTGTAGGATAAAACCTTCTTTTTTCGGCACAGTGTTCGTTTGTTCCTGCGTTTCTTGTGGGGAGCACGACAGCCCTACGATAGCAATCAGTGCACAGCAGTAAGAGGTATTGAGAAATTTAAGCTTCATATCGACTACTATTTTTATCGTAAGGATCCAGGGAAACAGGTTTGATCGATGCCTTCAGCATCAGGCTAGTATAAATGGAGGGCATGAAAAGCAAAGTGGCGATGGTAGAAAACAACAAACCACCGATGACGGCAATACCCAGGGGCGCCGTCTGGTCACCACCAACTGCAAGGGGAATCAGGCCTACAATCATCGAGATACTAGTCATCAAAATGGGCCGGAGTCTGCCATTAGCTGCTTTTCTGGCGGCAGCGGTCGTAATCCCGTCCAACAGTCTGTTCTCTTCAGCAAAGGTGGTAAACAGGATGGCATTGGCGATGGAAACACCGAGCGCCATAATTAAGCCCATATAAGATTGTATGTTCAGCGTCTGTCCAAAAATATACAAGAACAACAATGCACCGGTTGCTACTGCCGGCGCTGTGGAAAGCGTTGCCAGGGCTACCTTGAATGATTGAAAATTGATGGATAACATCAGTAGAATCACCGTTAAAGCGATGATAAGTCCGTATTGCAGTTCTGCCAGCGTGTCATCCAAAAACTCCAGCTGTCCGCGGATGAGCACGTTCACTCCTCTGGGTTGCTCGCCGGCATCGGCGATGGCAGTCTCAATGGCGCTTCTGGCGCCGCCGATATCCTGGTCATGCAGGTTGGCGCTGATAGAGATCATCCGTTGCTGGTTGAGCCTTACCACTTCTCCCTGCGTATAATTAGTGCTGATATCGGCTACATCACCCAATCTACTGTTGTAACCATTCACCCCAGGTAAATTGATATTTTCTACTTCCTGAACGGTATTCATCCGGAATTGCGGCACTTCCACCTGTACCTGATAGGCGTTGCCGGAGGTATTGTCCAGCCAGAAAACCGGTCTGGTAAATCTGCTGGAAGAGGTGGCAGACACCATCGATTTATTCACCTGTGCACTGGTGAGTCCGAGCTGGCCTGCCCGCAGTCTGTCGACATCAACCTCCAAAGTAGGGTAGTCCAGCGGCTGCCCGATCTGCACATCCCGGAGAAAGCCCACTTTTTTTAAATTAGCTTCAATTTTTTCGGCATAAGCCCGCGACTCCTTGAAGTTTTTGCCCGTCACTGCCACTTCCACCGGGGTCTGCGTCCCCATGCTCATGACCTGGTCCACCATATCCGCTGGTTCAAAGGACACCTTCATGTCGGGCTGTTCGGCAGACAATCTTTCTCTGATACTTTCTTTCAGCGCTTCAATGCTGATGCCGCTACCATCGCTGAGCTTCAGCATCAGTGTCGCCACATGCGGACCATTATTCCATATATAGGTCGTGGATGCAGGGTAGGCAGACGGAATGGTGCCGACGTAGCCGGAGCTTATCGCAATATTTTCACGGCCTGTCAGGTCATAGACCTCTTTTAAAACCGCTTGCACTTTTCGCTCCATCACCTCTATTCTGGTACCTTCTTTGGCTGTCAGCCGCATTTGCAGCTGACCTGCATCTACCTTAGGAAATATTTCGGTTCCTATCAACAAATAGAGCAGGGAAGCCATGCTGACAAACAGTAGGAAATACAATCCGGTGATCAATTTTCTTTTGGCCAGACTTCGGTCCAGAATGCCCTTGTATTTCCCTGCTACCTTCGTGAACCAGCCGGTAGTTTGTTTCTGCTGCGTTTTTCGGAGCACATCTTCCTTCAGCAGCCAGTTGGCCATAACCGGTACAAAAGACTGGGAGAGCAGGAAGGAGGCAATCATCGCGAAACCCA
This sequence comes from Cyclobacteriaceae bacterium, assembly GCA_041751515.1. Lineage (GTDB taxonomy): Bacteria > Bacteroidota > Bacteroidia > Cytophagales > Cyclobacteriaceae > JBGSXH01. The sequence continues at coordinate 7,848 of JBGSXH010000754.1, forward strand.
CTGCCAGGGAAAGCGGCATGAACAAGGACTTCGGCACTCCCGTCATGAAGAAGGAGGGCACAAATACCGCCAGAATGCTGAAAACAATCAGCAGCTTGGGGATCACAACTTCCCGGGTACCATCGATGATAGATTTGGGCAGCGATTTGCCGGTTTCCAGATGCTGGTGGATGTTCTCTATCGTCACCGTTGCCTCATCTACTAAAACACCGATAGAGAGCGCCAGACCTACCAGGGTCATGATATTCAGTGACTGCCCGCTCAGGTTCAGGAAAACAACGGAGCTCAGCAATGCCAGCGGAATGGTCATTACCACAATAAGCCCACTGCGGCGGTCGCCCAGAAAGAGAATGACCATGATGCCGGTGAGGATAGAGGCTATGACACCTTCTGTCAGCACATTGCGGAGAGAACTGATCACGTAACCGAACTGGTCAAAAGCATATTCAATATTAATGTCTTCCGGCACTGCCTCGCGCATGGCCGGCAATTGTGCTTTAATGCTTTGCACCACATCCCAGGTCGAGGCATCCGCACGTTTGGTGACGGGAATATAGACAGACCGTTGGCCGTTGACCAGCGCGTAGCCCGTCGTAATGTCTGCACTGTTTTGCACATCCGCAATGTCCCGCAAGTAAACAGAGGGACCACTCTGTGGATAAATGGGAATATCGTTCAGGTCTTCATAATCCTGGACGACAGCATTGGGCTTGGTGAGGTACTCCGTATCGCCAATGCGAACACTGCCCGCAGGCGAAATGGCATTGCCGGAAGCAATGGCTTCGACGACATCTTCTGAGGATAATTTATAGCTGCGCAGCTTTTCAGGATCTACCGTCACCACAATCGACCGCTGGTTGCCACCGACAGGAGGCGGGGAGGAGACACCCGGTAAAGCCGAAAACATCGGTCGTACCCGCTGTAAAGCCAGGTCCTGGATTTCCGAAAGCGACCTGCTTTCGCTGCTAAACACGAGCTGACCGACCGGAATGCTGCCTGCATCAAAACGCACGACAAATGGCGCAATCGTCCCGGGAGGCATTTTACCCCCGGCGCGGTTGACCTGGGCTACCACCTGTGCCAGTGCCTCTTCCATCTTGGTGCCCTCATGAAACTCTAATTTCACAAGTGTCATGCCCTGAATGGAGTTCGACTGAATGTATTTGATACCCGCGATATAAATAAAATGCTGCTCATAAACAGAGCTCAGGTAGCCTTCCATTTGCTCCGGAGACAAGCCACCATAAGGTTGGGCCACATAAATAGTGGGAATGCCCAGCGTAGGAAAAATGTCCAGCGGCATACTGCGGATGGCCAGCACGGAAAAAAATCCGATGGCCAATACAACCACCATCACAGATACAGGCTTTCGAAGGGATGCTTTTATTAAATCCATATTATCTGAGCTGGGTAAGAAAGATGTCAATATCACCTTCTACAGCAGCCACATAGAGCAAAGCTTTCCACAGCTCCGCCTGGTTTTCGATATAGTCGGCCTCTGCCTGGGCAAGTTTGTACTGTGATTGCAGTAAGGCTGTCAGGTTCACCAGGCCAGCATCGTAACGCGACTGAAGGGCGGTGTAGGCAAAATCAGCAGCCTCAACAAATGAATTGCTCAGTTCAGCTGCTTTTATAGCATTGTTTAAGGTCACCAATGCGGTTTTTCTTCTGCTATCCATGGCCAGCCTGACCTCCTGGTCGTAGTACTCCATCGCGGCGATCACATGCTGTTGCTTCTTTATTTTTTCTCTGGTGGAAGCAAATTGAAAGAGGGAAAAAGACAACTGAAAGCCTACTCCGTAATTGTAGCGGGAAAAACTTAAGCCTTCCGTAGCGTCGTTGACTGTGCCGTCAAAATTAATGGCAGAACCCCGGGCGTAACCAATGCCCCAGAACTGAAGGTCAGGCAAAAGGCTGCGGTTGATGACTGATCGTTCCAGTTCAGCAAACTCCCTCCGCTGTGCTGAAAGTTTCAAAAGCGGATGAACCTGCTGCGATTGGGCTGGGATAATACTTGATTTTGCTTCCGGAAAATCTCCAAAATTGATCACAATAGCCTCTTCTTCAAGGTATTGCATCAATTTTATATGATAAGCCTCTGCCTTGCTCACTGTCTGCAGATGATAGATCTGCGCTTCTGCCAGCTCCGCCTTTATTTGTGCTGAATCTACCCCCGGCTGCAAACCGGCGATCACCAGCGATTGGCTCATTTCCAGGTTAAAATTATACCGCTCCACATTACTCATCAGCGCAGATTGCAGGGAGCGGGCTTGCCAAAGATCCAAATATGTTTCTATAAACCTTACCTGATGCTCCAGCAGCGCGTTTTCAGTATCATATTCGGCTAATTGTGCATTGCTTTGTGCTAGATTGACACGGCTGCTTCTTTTGCCGAAAGTGAAAGGCTCCCAGTTCAGCAGCAGTCCTGCAGCACTGCCATAGACAGGATCATAGTTGTTCGTTGCTGATGGTGGCCCACTGATAGGCATCAGGTACTGCGGAAGGAACATGCCGGTGATATTATTTGCCGTTGCATAATTCGCCTGATAGGATGCGACTACCTCCGGCACAAAGCCTTTGCGTTCAAACGCCACATCTTTAAGTACTGCATCCCTTTCGGCCCTCTTGCCAGACAAATGCGGGTAATAGGCTTCGGACTGCTGCAGGAGCAACTCCAGCTTTGTCTGCGCCATAAGGCTGGAACAGCAACACACCGAAAGAAAAAACAGGTATGGCAGGCATTTTATTGGTATCTTCAATTTGCATTCTATCAATACAGGCAAATTTACCCGCTAATGCCGCAAAAGCATGGTAATACTAGAAACAACTATGGTAAATATGAAAGTACCGGTGCCGGAAGGTTAGGGCAGTGGCACCATGTTTTTCATGTAGAGGCTGCGAAACTGCGCCGGCGGCAGCCCCTCATTCTTCTTAAAGAACTTTACAAAATAAGAAGGATCACTGAAATTGAGCAGATAAGCAATTTCAGTAATGCTATGCTCGGTATGTAAAATATACCGCTTGGCTTCCAGCATCAGTTGCCTATTGATTACCCCACTGGCTTTCATTTGAAAATGTTTGCGACAAACGGCATTCAAATGCTGTGGACTCGTATCAAGTAAATTGGCATAATCTTTCACCTGATGCAAATGATTGCATTTTTCAGCCACAAGCTGCATAAATTTCTCCGGCAGTGCGGCCAGGTAGTGTTGGTGCAATTTATTGTCGGGTAGCAGCGACAGAATCTTCGCCAGCAATACCCGCAGATAACCCTGAATAATATGATCAGCATAGGGAGAGGGAACCGAATATGCCCGCAGCAAATCCTCAAAAATGGACTGCGCAGGAAAGTCATTGTCAACCTTAATTCTTTGGGTGGCCTCAAATGACTGTAGTAGCAGAATGTTATTGGCTTCCTCCAGAGTATCGAAAAAATCAAGCTTGAAAAGCAGTACAAACCCCTTGGGAATGGCTGTAAATTGCCAGTGATGCAACTGTCCGGGTTTTAGAAAGTAGATTTCCGGTGGCTTTACCTGGTATTGTTGGCTTTCTACCCAATGAAAACCTTCCCCTTCCTTCAAAAAGATTAGCTCATAATAGCCCTCATGTTTATGTGGGTGTGTTTTCTTAATCATTTCCTTGAACCTGGAAATTTTAAAAAGCTGACCGTCACCGAGCTTATTTTTTGTATTCACTTCATGCTTTTTGGTAAATGATTGGTAATATAAAATATCATCTATTGAAATACAGACTTTACAGGCATTTATATTTTATCCATTCATTTGTCAGCCTCTGTATTGTTTTTCGCAGGCCTCCGTGCTAAACTAACAAGTCACCGTGGTCCGCCTGCTTTATGCAAGTCGAAGAAATGCCGTTTTACAGACCGGTTAGCATTTTTTTTTATCATCGCTTTGAAAAACCGACGGGGAATATAATACAGTATACCAATTGTCAGGAGCCCGGCATGTAGAAGGCTTATTTTAGCAATATCTTTTATTGGTTTAAAATGCGTAATCCGCTCGGAACCTGTGGCATAATGTATTCTGACAGGCATGTTTTTTACCGGAATATTTTGCCAAGCCGCTTTTACAATGACCTCAATCTCAAATTCAAATCGCCGCGTAATGAATCGCAGGCCTTCTAGTCTTTTGATAGGATATAAACGATACCCTGACTGCGTGTCCTTTAAGGGAATGCCAGTTTCAACCTTAAACCAGAAATTAGAACATTGATTACCATAGCTACTTTTGGCTGGTACATCTTTTTGCTCCATATTCCTGCTTCCAATCACCAGGCTACCAGGCTCATTTTGTAGTATTTCCAAAAACGCGGGTAAGTCACTGGCGAAATGCTGTCCGTCGCTATCGATGCTGATGGCATGGTCAAAACCCATTTTTCTGGCTTCAGCAAAGGCATTTCTCAATGCTATTCCCTTACCTCGGTTCAGAGGATGCTGAATGACAGTAATTTGTTTCTGTAAATTTGCCAGCACCCTAGCAGTATTATCTGTGGAGCCATCATTGACGACAATGATGTCATCAACATATTCGAATACTTCAGAGATAAGCTTCGACAGCGTAGTCCCATTATTGTAGGTAGGAATAATGACACAACATTTTAATTGCCGGAACCTGCTTTTAAAATCTATCATATTACACCGATTGAAACATGACACCCTCAACAGAAAATAATGTAATTGCGTGGCGCAACCTTGCAGCAACAGTTGCTGCCCATCTTTCCCCAACAGCTTTTAGGAAAATGCTTATATGAAAAATTGTATTCATTCCTTCGATATGAGTTTAAAAAGTCACTGACTATTCAATATAAAAATGCTACAGCGTTAGCCAGGCAAGAGGCAATTGCTTTGCCGATGCTCACCTATAAATTCCGCATACCTCAGAAAGTTTCGGGAATTATGTCATATTAACACGCAGCATGCCAATAAGTTATAAATTTCCGCAGGACGAATGATTTGGCTAAAGCCCATGGTGAAATAGCATTGGTGTCCTCCAGCTGAAGCAGGAGGCTATTTATAGGTATGGATTGCTAATGTTGCAGCTCAAATGCAATCTGAATAGGAATGCGGCTTTAGCCCATTCCCTTGGGGAAGGTTAACATCATTGGCTTTAGCCAAATGAAAACATGCAGGATGAACCGACATCTTCCTTGGCACAGCAGGATGAAGAATTTGGCTAAAGCCCATGTCGAAATAGCGTTGTTGTCCTCCAGCTAAAGCAGGAGGCTATTTTTAGATAAGGATTGCTAATGTTGCAGCTCAAATGCAATCTGAATAGGAATGCGGCTTCAGCCCATTCACTTGGGGAATGTTAACATCATTGGCTTTAGCCACATGAAAATATGCAGGATGCACCGACATTTTCCTTGTCACAGCAGGATGAAGAGTTTGGCTAAAGCCCATGTTGAAATAGCGTTGGTGTCCTCCAGCTAAAGCAGGAGGCTATTTGGTAATAAGGATTGATATTCTGCAGCTCAAATGCATTCTGAATAGGAATGTGGCTTCAGCCCATTCCTTCATGGAAGGTCGATATGATTGGCTTCAGCCACATGAAAACATGCAGGATGCACCGACATTTTCCTTGTCACAGCAGGATGAAGAATTTGGCTAAAGCCCATGTTGAAATAGCACTGGTTTCCTCCAGCTAAAGCAGGAGGCTATTTATAGATAAGGATTGCTAATGTTGCAGCTCAAATGCAATCTGAATAGGAATGCGGCTTCAGCCCATTCCTTCATGGAAGGTCGATATCATTGGCTTTAGCCAAATGAAAATATGCAGGATGCACTTATATTTTCCTTGGCACAGGAGGATGAAGAATTTGGCTAAAGCCCACTATAAATTATCATTGGTGTCCTCCAGCTAAAGCAGGAGGCTATTGGGTGATAAGGATTGATATTCTGCAGCTCAAATGCAATCTAAGTAGGAGTGCGGCTTCAGCCCATTCACTTGGGGAACGGTCAATATGATGGCTTTAGCCTAGTGGAAGCATTGTAGTATAATTACAATAGTTTTTGTAAAAAAAAGTATGTATTTTGCTTTGATTAAATTTGTGTTTTACAAGAATCAAAATGGGAATTATAAAAATTGGAAGTCAATGGCCTTTGTAAAAGTTTATATACATTATGTTTGGAGTACAAAAAATCGATTTCCATTTTTGGATTCAAGGGACTTGCGATCTGAGGTTTGGAATCATATTGGTGAAAATGCTAGACAGAAGAATATATTTATAGATTTTATTAATGGGTATTCAGATCATTGTCATTGCCTTGTCTCATTAGGCGTTGATCAGAGTATTCAAAAAGTGGCACAATTGATTAAGGGAGAATCTTCTTTTTGGATCAATAGCAATAAATTGACCATAGAAAAATTTGCATGGCAAGAAGAATATTTCGCCGTATCTGTTTCAGAGTCAATGTTGGAAAGGCTTAGGCAATATATCAAAAATCAAGAAATGCATCACAGTAAAAAGACTTTCCAGCAAGAATATGATCAGTTTATTTGTAAATATGGGTTTGAAAGATTTGAACAATAGCATTGGTTTCCTCCAGCTAAAGCAGGAGGCTCTTTATAGATAAGGATTGCTAATGTTGCAGCTCAAATGCATTCTGAATAGGAATGTGGCTTCAGCCCATTCCCTAGTGGAAGGTTAACATCATTGGCTTTAGCCAAATGAATACATGCAGGATGAACCGACATTTTCCTTGGCACAGCAGGATGAAGAATTTGGCTAAAGCCCACTATAAATTATCATTGGTGTCCTCCAGCTAAAGCAGGAGGCTATTGGGTGATA
>JBGSXH010000755.1:0-1689 GCA_041751515.1 Cyclobacteriaceae bacterium
ATCTTCCTATAGCCGTAGATGAGTTTAGTATGGTATCGCAGTCGTTTCATCTTAAGCGGTTGCTTCCCTTATTTTCGGAGGATAATGAATACTACGTCTTAGCACTTTCATTAGGTAAATCAAAATTTTACAGGGCCAATCGCTATTCGCTGATGCCTATTGAGTTAGAAGAAGATGTGCCCACGAGCCTAGAAGAAAGCTTAAAATATACAGAGTTTGAGAAAAGTTTGCAGCATCAATCTGGTGCAGGTGGTGCTAGTTCAGCTATTTTTCATGGGCAATCGAAGGGCATTAATGGAGATGAGCGTGACCAGTTCATTCTGGAGTATTTTCGGAAATTGGACAAGGGTATAACAAATATAATTAATGGAGAACATCTTCCGCTGGTGTTAGTTGGTCTCGAGTATACTTTACCAATGTATCGGCAGGCCAACAATTACAATTATCTTCATGACAAAGGCATAGACATTAATCCGGCAGAACTTGATGATAAGCAGTTGCATCATAAAACGCAGGAATTTATGGAGCCTTTGTTTAGCCAGAAACGTAAAGACTTTAAGGATAGATATGAAGGGATGGCAGGCACTGGAAAGACCTCCTATGACATAAAAAGTATTATTCCACAGGCGGTAAATGGTCGGGTGGAAGCCGTTTTTGTAAAAAAGGGTGCTCATTGTTGGGGTACCTATGAAGAAAATGGTGCAGACGTAACAGTAGATACTCATGAGGAATTTCAGGTGAACGATGATTGTCTAATCAGCATGTCTGCAGTGATGACAGTATTGAATGGTGGGCAGGCTTATCTCTTGGAAGAGGATGAAATGCCAGAAAGAAATGTAGAAACTGATATCGTTGCGGTCTACAGGTATTAATTTATATTCAGTATTTTAGGAAGACCAGTGCTGTAGGATTATGTCTATGGTGCTGGTTTTTTTATGAAGTTGATTGTGCGAATCAAAGTATTATAGTCCCATTTCAATCTGGAATCTGAATTGCCAGTAATTGTCATCAGCAGCCCATTGGCGGGTACCGTTAAAGGCCATATAGGTAAGATCAGTTTGTAGTTTCAGCCTGTGACCTTTAATATACCTATTAGCACCCAGGCTAAACGCTTCCTGAAAGTCTTCCAGAAAGCTGATGCGGCTATCCGGGGAAACCCTTGCATATCGCAGAGAAAGCTCAAGATTTTCTGAAACAAACATCCCACTCTGATAAGTGGATCCCCTTCCAATCAATACATGCTGCAAATCGCCATCATCGTTGAATGTGAGGGGTGAATTAGCGACCGTTTTGAAGATGTATTCATACAGTAAGGAAAAGCCCCTGTATTTAAACAGCGCATCTGCCATATAGCTTTCCGTGTCTCTTGTCTGATATAGTTCATTACCAAACTGTCCTCCAGAGCGAATGGCATTAATATTATAGCTATATGTGACACCCAACGCCATGCGAGGTTCCTCTTCCTTTTCAATATCCCCTTCGAAATATTCACCGTTATTCTCAAACTCTCCTAAAGGTAATATTTCAAAGTGCCCTGTCAATGCTGTAGAGCGCTGGTCGTTCAGTGTATTTTGACCGCTGCCACTGGTGATAGCCGTACGAATGAGAAAATCCATGCCAAGTAGTTTTTCTCTATAATAACTCTGAAAGCCAAAATCACGATCAATCCCGAAGTAATCGTTAATAATG
>JBGSXH010000756.1:0-12020 GCA_041751515.1 Cyclobacteriaceae bacterium
ATAAGTATCATCGACACGTATCATTGATAGATCGGGAACATCTGCATGGATGATAGGATTGCGTGCGCGCTCCTCCTCATGCCCTTGTTGTGCCATAGCATTTTGGCTCAGCACCAATGACATAAGTAAAATGGTACTATAAAACAGGTTGCTCATTTTTACCGGATTTGCCTGCTCACTCTCAAAACGTAAGCAAAATTGAATATCAAAACCATTATCTCTTTAATGATACTTAATATCCGGCAGAATTAAAAAATAAGTGTATATAATACGTTTTTATTTTTTTGTAAGACAGCATCGTCATTACAGCATTCTCCCGGTTAAATGAAAATGCATTCATGTATTGAGATAAAAATGATATCAACTTCACTGCTACTGGAAATCGAAAATAAACGGAAACAGAAATGTTACGATGATTGTCCAGAAAAAATAGACTGGCAGGTATAAGGCAATGGCTTTACCAATACTACTGGTGTGTGTTTTCTTCCTTAATACCTGGAATAGTTGGTAGGCCACTAAAAGCAAATTTACCAAAATAAGACAATTACCACCTAAGACCGCCAATCTATTGGGCGTTATTCCCCATTCTGCTATTCTGAATAATATTGCCGACAATGCTATGCAGTTCACAATTATGGTGATCATAGAAAGTAAAGCGAGGATCCACAGTTCTGAGCGAGTCTTTCCGCTCTTGGCTATGTCTGAAATGGAAAAAAATATGATGGCCATCACACCGATCAACATAGCATTGAAAATTAGCAAAAAGTCACGATCTGTATACGGATTTTTGCCCGAGTAAATGATTGCGATAAGATAAATCACCAGCATCGTCAGCACCATTGGACTGAATATTCTGGCAATGACAGGTGATACTTTCCCTACCAAAAGCGGATTAACTTGCGTAAGATATGTGCCTACAATTGGTGCCGAAACTAGACCGATGATTGCGATGTACTCAAAATAGAACTTTTCGATACTGAAGCCTATCAGTGAAAACAGTCCAATGGTAAGTACGCTCATGATAGCACCTGCGATGAGTATGAGCGTTGTTATTACAATCACATCACCATTATATTTTAAGAAATTAAGCCTTTGCTCAACATTTTTCCACTCATTACCGACGAAGCTAAATCCCAGCAAATACCACAGCAACAGTATAATATGACTACAAGACAAAAATACGGTATCACTATGCTGATCATAGGGAAGAATGTTAATAAAAATGACGCACACCAGCATTGCAACAAAAACAGGCACCATTTCAAGCACTGATGTCCTTTGCTTCAAAGCAAAATATGCTGATAATACAGGAATGAGAATAAAGCCGATGTTTCGCTGATAGAAGACATCTTCGCTGATATTTAGTATGACCGGAAGCTTTGCTATTAACCCGGCCAGCAGACATGCCCCTACGATAAACAGCAATTCGTGCTTCAGACTTCCGGCCAACTGCTCACTTTTATAGTTGAGCCGCTCATACCAGTACTCTGCAAGGGTCCCTCCTTGTAGCTCTGGGTATATTATCCCGAAAGAACGCTTAAACGGCTGTTTATTTGTTCGATAAAGCTTTTCCAGCATTTTAGCATCATGTTGATGCGCACGAATTTCATTTTCCATGGTTTCCAATTTGGCTTTAGTAGGATGCATTTGTTATGGTAAACGATAGTATCAATTAGCAATGAGGATAGGCTGAAAATTAGCGTCATCAGCCCATTTTCAAGAACTATTTACTTTGAAATTCAAAGTAGATAATCATTAAAAAATGCTATTCATATACGCCTCTAATCAACTTTTCCAGTGCGTTCAGGTGCAGCTCAAAAGCAGCTTTGCCTCCTTTTGTTATCATGTATTTTGTATTAGGTTTTCTGGCTACGAATGATTTATTAACAGTGATGAATGCTTCCTTTTCAAGTCCTTTGAGGTGGCTTGCCAGGTTGCCATCTGTGACATCCAAATACTCCTTCAAAGCATTAAAATCCAAAGCCTCATTGACGGCAAGCGCAGACATAATACCTAGTCTAACCCGGCTTTCAAAAGCTTTATTTAAACCTTCTATAATTGCTTTCACCTTTCATACCTCCAATGCATTAAAACTCCGTAGACAATATGCATCAGTCCAAAACCAATTGCCCAAAATATCAGACCAAAACCAGTAAAATAAGCACTAATAAGCCCTATTGCAATTTCTGTAATGCCCAGATATCGAATTTCGGTAAATGTAAACTTGCTGGCATTGATGAGCGCTAAGCCATAAAATATGAGGGTAAATGGGGCGATTAAAGTAAAAATTTCTTGTGAGATGATGATTGCGATTAACATCCCACCGGTCACTAAAGGTATCGCCATATGGATGACCAGACTGCGGGCCGCAGCATTCCACAAAACATGCTTATACTTTTTTGCTTTTCTGTACGACAAATAAATTGCAGTACCCACCGCCAGCAATAGCACAAATAAGCCAATCGCCACCAGGTCAAAGATAGTTCCTGAAACCGATGGATTGTCGGTTTCATAAGCAGTGACTGCATTCACAAAATACAGCTGATAGGCAATGTACGCTCCTACCAAAGCATAAACTCCTGCCATTATGCCAGACAGGCCTGATAAGGATAAAAATTTGGTAGAGCGTTCCATCATCAGACGGATCTCAGAAAGGTCTTTAATATACTCTTGTTCAGATTTCATGTAAAAGTACTTTGTATTTCAAAGTTAAACTAAAAACTGAACAGTTCAAGTAATTTTATAAAATTAAGTTTTTTACTAAAACTAATGGACATGCGAAATAGTGGCGGCACCTAATTATAGGACGTACGCTGAAAAGAGGAAAAATGACCTTACTGCTTCCTTGCCACCAGGTTGCTGCTGATCCCTGTTTCCAGTCCGCATCATCAAAACGATTTTGTCCTCAAGTATTTTCTTTCTTAAACATTGTGCTGCAGCTTCAAATCTAATCATAATAAAAAGCGAAAGTCGTGGAATCCCTTGCATAGCTTCTATTTTCTCTACTGTGAATGCTCCATCACTCTTTTTCTCTTCACTGACGTTTCCATTCGCTTAGGCTTTTTGTTTCTTCTTCCGTACCACAGCAAGACACCGGTAACAGGCAGTGATGCGACTGTTAGACTTGCAAAAAATGCAAGTAGCTTTCCTGCCAAACCTGCAATTGCCCCAACATGAATGTCATAGTTCATACGCAACATCAACTCTGCATTGGTAGCTTCCGCTAGTCTGTTCCACTGATGAGATACCGGTAATTCTTCTAAGGTGTACGGATCGAAATAGCGATAATCGATCTTCCAGAAAGTACTGGCGTCAGGATTTGCATTGGCCGCTATAGACAGACTTTCATCGTGGGGAGGATGTACCTCAATGGTTTCAGCGTCTGGATACGCTACTTTCATGATCTCATAAACCTGGTCAATTGCCGGGACAGTATGCTGCACTTTGGCAGTAATGTCCGCTGGCGGATCGTAGTAATCGACATAGGCTTCTCCACCAGAGGCAAGCTCAAATACACCATCTCTATACCACTCAAAGCCCCAAATTAAACCTGTTAAAGAAAATAAAAGTGCCAACCAGCATATATAAAACCCTAGCACACTGTGCAAATCATAGTTTTTCCTTCGCCATTTTGCATCCCATTTGATTTTGAAGCTTTTAGCCTTTCCAATCCTGTTTTTCGGCCACCACAGCACAATCCCCGAAATTAGCATCAGCACAAAAACTAAAGTAAAGGATGCCACCAATGGCTGACCAATTTCATGCGGCAACCACAGATAAAAATGCCCATCCAGTACAATTCTGAAAAAATCAGCAAATTCATCTTTTACTTTAAATACTTCACCCGTGTAGGGATTAACGTAGACGAAATAGTAGTAATATTCCTCATAATTGAAATAAATGGCCTCAGTAGCCATCCCTTCCTGGTGATACATCACCGCATGTATGTCCTTATCGGGAAGCGCATTATTCGCAACTTCTACAATTTCAGAAGGGGGCAAATAAGGAAGATTTTGCTTGTCGACATACCGGTATGACTGCGTAAAGCTCTGTATTTCGTCCTTAAACGCATAAATACAACCAGTAATGGCCACAATAAATACGATAAGCCCGGAGATTAACCCTAGCCATAGATGTGTTGTTCTCACTATTTTTTTCAAACTACTCATTTCAGTTAAAGCTTGAAGTTTAAGCTTAAAGAAACATTCCTTAAATTCTGAGGGGTAACCGTTGACCAACCCGAGAAATAGCGCTCATTCGTGAAATTATTTACTTTGAAAATGATGTCATACTGCAATGCATTATAAGATAGTGCAGCATCAAACACTTGATAAGCGGGCAAAGCCAAAGTGCCCGTATTGGCTCTGTTGATGGTATTAAATGCACTTGCACTATTGCCGCCCAAGCCCACACCTAAGCCTTTCAATTTACCTTCATGAAGGGTATAGCTTCCCCAGAAATTCACCAATTGCGCTGGCCCTGCTTCTTCTGGTCTTAGGCCCAGGTAACCCGAAGCTTCATAGTCCTGCGTGACCTCACTGTCATTAAAGCTGTAGCCGGCAATCAGGTTAAAGCCCGTTATAGGGTTTGCCGTGAGACTGAGTTCATATCCCTGGCTTACTACTGCGCCACCCTGGATAGCATTGTTGATATTCGCAGGGTCGGTCATGAGTCGATTTGAAACTAAAATATGATAGTAGCTCGCTGTAGCACTGAGCTTATTATTCAAGAAATTAGATTTGACCCCGCCTTCGTATTGATTCGCATACTCAGGTTCGAATGATTGTAATCTGGGATTAGATCCATCAACATTGGCAACTTGCTGAGGAGCTATGTTGACGAAACCGTTCATATAGTTGCCAAATACAGACAATCGCTTTTTCAATACCTGATACACCAAACCGAATTTTGGAGAAACAGCGTATTGATCGTCAATTTCAGTGGCTGCATAAATTGAAGGCTTTCCGGCAAATCGATCCAGCCGAACGCTCGCCATGGCAGATAGCGCTGGCGTCAGATGAATCATATCGGAAATGTAGGCACTCATCACCTCATTGGTGGCAGTACTGATGCCATTGTAACTTTCTGCTATCAAAGCATTGGTTCCAGCTTGCGTTAAGATGCCTGTATCTTCCTGCGTTTGTATATTCACAGTCCCATTTTGCACATAGTCTGAGCTGTTGTCTGTCAGGTTGGATCTGAAATAGTCCAGACCGATGACGATGTTGTTCTTTAATCCGCCAAGCTCAAAGATACCGATGAAGTTTTGCTGAATATCAGTCGTGTTGGTTTCGCTATTGATCTTCGAAATGTACCTGGCGAAATTAGCGCCATCTGTTACATCCCATAAGTAGTGATAAAATCCATTCGCCCTTGTATTGCTGCGAGAAACTACCGTCTGAGAGGTCCATTGCTCAGAAATTTCATACAATGCCTGCGCCTGTAGCCCAAATGAAGGATTATTGATTGTAAGCTCATTAGAATTGAAAGAACGGCTATAGGCATCGCTAAAAACATCAATATTATCATAAGAAAGCTCAGCATTTCTGTTCAGGAAAATCATTGGATTATTGGCACTTTCGCTGCTCATAAATTCAGAGTTTACCAAAAATGTTAATTTCTTTGACGGTTGGAACTTGAATGATGGCGCTATAAAAAGCGATTCGCTAAAGCCTGCATCCTGAAAAGAGTTTTGCTTATTATAAGCCATATTCAGCCTTACAAAGGACTGGTCGCTTATTTTGGCATTTACATCTGTGGCGATTCTGTTCAAGCCATTACTTCCTGTGATGTAATTGACCGATCCTCCAAAAGACTCGTAGGGTTGCTTAGTGGTGATGTTGATCAAGCCTCCGTAGGATATTACAGGACTGCCAAAAAGAGTACCGGAAGGCCCTTTAATAATGTCGATAGATTCCACATTGGCCGGGTCTAATCCCCGATTATTAATAGCAGGCATACCGTTGACCAGTGTAGGCTGTACTGAGAAACCCCTCATAGAATAGAATTCAGCACCATCTCCACCTCTGCCGGTTGACTCCCATAGACGAGTGACTCCTGTGGCATTTTTCAATGCATCGTTCATATTGGTGACCACTTGTTCCTTTAAAATAGTTTTGGGAATGGAATGATAGACCTGTGGGTTTTCATAGTCTTTAAGCGGCAACTTCGCCACAATAAAACTACTGTCGCGATAATACTTATTTTCGACCGTGTAACTGACTGTAATTTCATCTAACTGCAGGGTATTGTCCTCTAGAATGAAACTAATATTTAAATTTTCATGCTCTCTGATTTGGATTTTTCTTTGCGTAGACTGGTAGCCTACAAAGGAGCTAATTAGAGTATATCTCCCTGCAGGAACATTGGAGATGGTGTATTTTCCATTAGCATCAGTGATTGCTCCAATCTCAATTTCTTTCAATACTACATTGACTAATTCTATTGGGCTTCCATCTACTTGGCTAACTGTTCCTGAAATAAGGCCTTGCTGAGCAAAAGCCATTTGCATGCCGAGCATCAAAAACAGCATCGGTAAAAGCTTATTCATATTATTCTTATTTAGATTAATTAAAAACAATGCAATATTAGTCAGTTATACTAAATTTGCAATAGTTCAGGTTAAATCTTTATTAAAATAACATTAAAAAATATATACTATGGTATGACGATAGAGGCAGTTCACTACGGCTATAAGTTGAAGAAAATCAGATTTGATAGGTATTGTAATGGTAAGGCTGGCTTAAAAATACTACTAGGAACGATCGTCGCTGGAAAATGGCACTGCATCGTTCCCTGGAGTGATGTATAGCTGTCTAGTGTGCATAGGTGATGCCAAGATTTCATCCACAATAGCAGCTTCAATTGGAAGGCAGTAGTGTTGCTCAAGCGTTCCCGGTAGTTCGAAAGCATTGTTGCATTGTGCCAAGCCGTACCTAATAGTAGAGAATCAGGTAAGTCATCTCAATGTCTGCTCAAGAGCATTTCAGCGACCTGAGCCAGAATAGCAGGACGCTTCCTCAACAAAGGCACTGATGTGATAGTTGCCTCTACTGGACCACACCCTGCTGCATCAGCTAAGCTATGTTGTTCTGCTAAATTAATTGCTCAAGTTCCTACCGATCCCTGTTTCCAGCCCGCGCAGCTCAGCCAGTCCGCGCAACCTGCCGATGGCAGAGTAACCAGGATTGGTTTGCTTGTGTAGATCGTCCAGCATACGATGCCCATGATCAGGACGCATCGGAATATGATGGTCTTTTCGACCTTCTTGCCTCCTTTTGTGCTGCTCTTCCCAAAGTGCTTTCACGACTGCATACATGTCTACATCCCCCTCGAGATGGTTGGCTTCGTAAAAACTCAACTTATTATCATTTCGGGTTTGGGTGCTTCGCAGATGAGCAAAATGAATGCGATCACCAAACTGCTTGATCATGGCTACTAATTGATTGTCCGGATTTACTCCGAAAGAACCGGTGCAAAAAGTAAGACCATTAAAAGAAGAATCTACCATATCATAAAGATCGGCAACATCCTGCGCATTACTCAGAATTCTGGGCAGCCCAAGCAATGGTCTGGGCGGATCGTCAGGATGGATGGCCATGCGAACCCCTGCAGCCTCCGCCACGGGAATGATTTCCTGCAGAAAGTATTTTAAGTTGGCCTTTAGCTGTCCCGCATCAATATGCTGATAAGTGTTCAAAACCTGCTGAAAGGCATCCAAAGTAAAACTTTCCATGGCACCTGGCAGGCCTGCAATGATGTTGTGCTGCAACAGTTTTCTGCCTGCATCATCAAGTCCATCATAATAATTTTGTGCCTCAGCAATTTCTTTCTGCGCATATTGTGCTTCAGCTCCCGGCCTTTTCAGTATAAATAGCTCAAATGCAGCAAAAGCTATCGCATCGAAAAGCAAGGCTTCAGAACCATCCGGCTGTTGATAGGCAAGATCTGTGCGGGTCCAGTCAAGGACCGGCATGAAGTTGTAGCAGATCACATGAATACCGCATGCACCAATATTCTTAATACTTTCTTTATAGTTTTGTATGTATTGATCGCGCTGCGGACCTCCCGTTTTTATCTGTTCGTGAACCGGTACGCTTTCTACTACTGCCCAGCGCAAACCTGTTTTCTGCTTCCGCACTTTAGTACTCCCCCATTTTATAAGCTCTTTTCTTTCAAGAATTGCCTCTTTGGTCCAGGTTTCCCCGCTGGGTAATTGATGCAGGGCAGTGACGATGCCCGTCGCGCCAGCCTGGGCGATATCGCTTAAACTGACAGGATCATTAGGACCGTACCATCGCCAGGCTTGTTCAAAGTAGTTCATAGTTTAGCTTAAAGTTTATCAGGTTCTCTCAGTTGGCGCTGATTAACGCGGAAGCGTTTTTAATAATTGACCAGAGTCGCTTTTCTTGACCTCTATTTTTTTTCCGCTGATCACGCGGATTCTCGGCGAAGAAGTTGGAATACTACGGAGTATTCCCTGAATTCCATTAAACTCCGCTGTAAGCACCAAAGCCACCGTCTACAGCAACGATAGTTCCGGTGACGTAACGCGACGCATCGCTGCAAAGCCATATTAGAGTGCCATTCAGCTCTTCAGGACTTCCAAAACGTTTAAAGGGTGTATGAGAGATAATCTGGTTGCCGCGTGTGGTAAGGCTGCCATCTTCATTGGTGAGGAGTCGACGATTCTGCTCGGTCAGGAAAAAGCCCGGAGCAATGGCATTGACACGCAAACCTTCGCCATACTTTTGAGCAAGCTCAACTGCCAACCATTGGGTATAATTATCAATTGCAGCTTTAGAAGCAGCATAGCCCATGACGCGCGTCAGAGGTCTGCGGGCAGCCATAGAACTGATATTGATGATGCAACCTGCTTTATTTTCTACCATGTTTCTGCTGAAAACCTGCGTTGGCAAGACCGTCCCCAGATAGTTAAGTTCCATGACATCACGCAAATCTCTTTCCGATAAATCAAAAATAGCCTCTTCAGGGTGAATGGTTGCCCCCGGCATGTTCCCGCCAGCCCCGTTGATAAGAATATCGATTCTATCCACCTGCTTCAGCAAACCAGCACAAACTGTCTTCAACTCCTCGGTATTGGTGACATCAGCTTCCAGCGCAAAACCACGCACACCCTCTGCTTCGATCGCCTGAAGCCGCTCCTGCAGCTTGTTTTCATTGCGACCCACCAGCGCTACATCAGCACCAGCCCTTGCCAAAGCCATGACCATCGCTCCGCCTAACACTCCTGTAGCGCCAGTCACTACGGCTGTCTTATTTTTTAAGCTAAATAGATCCTGCATAGCACTCATTTCTTGGTTTTAATTATTGATCCATTAAGATAATAAAAACATGCTGCATAAAAACTATCACAGAGCAAACAGTATATGCAGGTAGCAATAAAAATGCAGCGGGAGTAATACACACTTGACATTACATCTTTCTTACATGACGACTTAATTTAATTTAAGATAAAAATAATACTATATATTTTGAATAATAAATTAAGTTTTAGTAATTGAGCGTTAGCAATAATTCACAAGTTAATATAAATAAACGCACATGAATAAATTAGCAGCTTGCTTCACATTATTACTTCTTTTGTTGGCTGGTCGTGAAGGTTTTACGCAGGCGAGAGAATTTCAGGAAGGCTACGCTTATGATAGTCCTGCATCTGTTCTGTATCTGACACCCGGCTTTGGCTTTAACACACATCAAGGTCTTTTCGGTGCAAGTCTTGAATATAATTTTGCCAAAAACTTGTCTTCTTACGGTGGTATTGGTTTAGGATCGTGGGGATATAAAATGGGTACGGGAATTCGCTATTACCTGGATTACCCATCAAGCTGGGCTTTTAATTTAGGCTTCTCTCATGCCACTGGTGTTAATCAACTAGCATTGGAGATGGAACCGTCTATGGTGCAAGGTGGCGCATCTGGGAACAGGGAAGTAACCTTTGATCTTAAACCTGTTAACAACATTAACCTCACAGCCATAAGATATTGGGCTGTAGGTCGAAAAAAAGTGAATCGCATCCATTTGGAGTTTGGCTACGCTTTTAACCTCACACAGCATTTTTATACTGCTGATGCTACCTTATCCAATGAGGGACATAGTTTTATGCAAGTGTTAAGACCGGGAGGCCTTGTGCTGGGAACAGGATTTGGCTTCGGATTATAGCTATCATTAACTCACACTAATAGATAAAAGCCCGCAAAAAGTATTTGCAGGCTTTTATTTGATTATTTCATCTCAATAGTTTCGCTCACTTCCAGCCCTTTTGCAGTAGATTTCATCACAATATCTTCGGAAGCCATATTGGTCTTGAGCAATACAGTAGCTATTCCCGCCTCAGCCTGAATTGGATTCTCCCCTATGAGCACAGCCTCTCCTTCCTGTATTTCAAATTGAACCTCATCTGAAAACGTTGGCAAAACAGTCCCATTTTCATCCACTACTGAAGCATAAATAAAGACTACATCGTTTTGATCCAGGTCCTTTCCGCTGCGGTCGTAAGCAATTGTGAGTGCTGCAGCTTCTTTGGGAGAATTCACTTCAGCGGAAACCGCTTTAATATTGTGAATATAGCCCTCTGCCTTCAATGTCCCCCCTTCAAATCTGCGCACCGGAAAAGTGAATGGGGGATGATTTAATTCGGAGGTAAAATCATTATCGTCCGGCGCTTGCCGGCCCAGGCTTTTACCATTAAGAAAAAGCTCTACTTCATCGCAGTTGCTGAATATGGTTACCTCAGTAGCAGACTCCGAATTCCAATAGCTGGCGATAAAAAGCGAGGGTTTCGCAAAGTTCTCATCACTTTCAGAGGCCCAGGTTGAGCGTGCCGTAAGCTGACTTTTATAGAAATGAAAAGCAAATTTGGGCAATCGGAAAATATCGCTGATCCCTGAAGATTCCAGGTCCGGTGCATACCCTCGATTATAGTCAAACATTAGCCAATTGGCATCTCCTGCAGCAATTCCCTTCAGATTGCTATTATGGGCCTCCTGGTAATTGAGCGCCTGCTGTAACAGTCGCTTTTCGCCGGCACCACGCAGCTGTCGGGATGTACGCTCCTCTTCTTGCAAATCTGAGAAAGCACTCTGATTAAAGCCAGCATTCTGCGCGTAATACTCCCAATCGCCATATTCTGCGATCAATAGTGGCTTTTCTTTATCATAGTTATTCCAGTAATCGGGTGCTTCACCATGCTGTCTGGCAGGAATGAACACATCATACACCTGGTCAACCCAGCCGCAAGTATATACATCGCCATACGGCAGTTCTTCATGTACAGCGTCATGGGCTTGCTGCATAAAAGTTGGACTCATACCAGACTCATTTAAAGAAGCTTCCCAAAGAATAATGGAAGGATGGTTACGATCACTGCGCACCATATCACGAACATCCTGCAAGCTATTTTCCTGAAAAACGGCATCGCCAAAGTATTGCCAGCCTGGAATCGCATTCATCACCAATAAACCCAACTCATTGCAGGCCTGTAAAAATGCCTGCGATTGAGGATAATGCGAAAGCCGCACAAAGTTGAATCCCGCTTCTTTGATCTTCCATGCATCGCGATACTGCGCATTATTAGACAATGCGTAGCCAATATAAGGATATTCCTGATGCCGATTGGTGCCACGAATAGCGTACTTTTCCCCATTGAGATAGAAGCCATCTGCCTCAAACTCAAAATGTCGAATACCTGTCTTAATTTCCTGCTGATCAACGATTTGATCATTCTGTACCAAGGCAACTTTGACCGTATAGAGATAAGGGTTTTCAGGTGACCATAATATGGGTGATTCAATGTCAATGACAGATAAAAAGCGACTTGTCTCGCCACTTTGCACTTCCTGCAAATCTGAAGAAAATTCAGCGACCTTCTTCCCCTTTTTATCTTCTAAAGTAACTTTAACCTCCGTGTTGACCGGCTCATCATGGTCGTTTTGCACATCGGTTTGGACATTAAGTTGTGCCTTGGCACTAGATATATTTTCATAGGATATAAGTACCCC